>SEHC01000113.1 GCA_004173415.1 Lysobacteraceae bacterium | reverse complement strand
CTGCTGGGGGTCAACTCCAGCCAGATGGGCGGACTGCTGGTGATGGCGGCGATCTTCGGCTTCGGCGGCTCGATCATCTCCCTGCTGCTGTCCAAGACCATGGCCAAGCGCGCCACCGGGGCGCAGGTGATCGGTCAGCCACGCAACGAAGCCGAGCAGTGGCTGCTGGCCACGGTGCAGCGCCAGGCCCAGGCCGCCGGCATCGGGGTGCCCGAAGTGGCCATCTACGACGCGCCGGAGATCAATGCCTTCGCCACCGGCGCCAACCGCAACAACGCGCTGGTCGCGGTCTCCACCGGCCTGCTCCGGGCGATGGACCGCGACGAGGCCGAAGCGGTGCTCGGCCACGAAGTCAGCCACGTGGCCAATGGCGACATGGTGACCATGGCCCTGCTGCAGGGCGTGCTCAACACCTTCGTCATCGTCCTGGCCCGGGTCGTCGGCGGGGTCATCGACAGCTATCTCTCGGGCAACCGGGAGGGCCGCGGCCCCGGTATCGCCTACTACGTGATCGTGATGGCGCTGGAGATGGTGCTGGGCCTGTTCGCGACCATGAGGTCGAGGCCTTCGGCATCGCCGGCGGCATCGGCCACGGCCTGAAGAAGCTGTTCCTCAGCCACCCGCCGATGCAGGAGCGGATCGCCGCCCTGCGCAACGCCGGCAGCGTGACCGGCTGATCCCCAGCCGCGCCAGGCCCAGGAAAAAGCCCGCCATGATGGCGGGCTTTTTCGTTCTTGGCCCCGGCACCGGGGCAGGGTCCTTGCCGTGGTCAGGAGAAGTCGTAGGTCATCGCCGCCGCCGGCGCGGCCAGGAAGAAGCCCTGCACGTAATCGACGCCGGCGCTGAACAGGAAGCTCATGGTCGCCGCATCCTGCACGTACTCGGCGATGGTCTGCATGCCGTCGGCCCGGGCCCGCTCGGCGATGTCGCGGATCTTCTGCTGGTGCTCGGTCATCTTCGCCTGGTCCTCGGTGAAGCTGCGGTCGATCTTGAGGAAGTCCGGCTTGAAGTGGGCCAGCAGCTGGAAGGAATCCAGACCGGAGCCGAATTTCTCCAGGCCCATCCTGCAGCCCAGCTTGGATGCGCCGGCCAGAAAGACCTGGGCCTGGCGCAGGTGGGTGAAGACCTTGGCTTCCTGCGCTTCCAGCCAGATCCGCTCGCCCGGCACGCCATGGGCCGCCAGTTGTTCCTCGATCAGCTTCAACAGCCGGTCATCGGCGAACGACGGCGGGCTGACCTTCACCAGCAGACGGGTGTCGTGGCCGGCGCGCAGGCGCTCGCCGACCACTTCGATCGAGCGCTTCACCACCCAGCGGTCCAGTGCATCGAGCATGCCGTTTTCCTCGGCAATATCGAGGAAGGTATGCGGCGCGACCAGCTCGCCGTTGTTCTCCAGGCGCAGGAACGACTCGTAGAACTCGCCGGGCTCGCCCTGCAGGCTGACCGCCGGCTGGAAATGCAGCACGAAGCCGTCGCTTTCCAATGCCTGGCGCATCAGGTCGATCCAGTTCTGGACCCGTTCCTCCTCGGCCCGGTCGACCGCGCCCGGATCGAACAGTTCGCAGCGGTTTCCGCCCAGCGCCGCTGCGCTCTGCAGGCCTTCGCTGGCCCGGTTGAGGACCTGGCCGACGCTGGCGATCTTCTCGCCGATCTGCACGCCGCCGACGCTGGCGGTGATCGCCGCCGAGCGGTCGCCGACGATGAAGACGTGCGAGGCGAAGGCTTCGCGGATGCGTTCGCTGACTTCGGCGGTGTGGGCGTGGTCGCCCTTCAGCAGCACCCCGAAGCTGCGCTCGCCGAAGCGGGCGGCGGTGGTGCCGGGGGGCAGGGTTTCAGCCAGCCGCCCGGCCAGGGCCGCGATCAGCGCGTCGGCCGAGTCGAGGCCGAAATCCTGCAGCAGTCGCTGGTAGTGGTCGGGTTCGACCAGCAGCAGCGCGTACTTGCCTTCACCGCGCACGACCTGGCTGACCGCGTCCTCGAGCGCATGCAGGAAGGTGGAGCGGTTGAGCAGGCCGGTGACCATGTCGCGCTGGCGCAGGTCCTCGACCTCGCGCGCCAGCTCGGGATCCTGCTCCAGCTCGCGGCGGCGGAACACGACCTGCACGCAGGATTCGCCTTCGTAGCTGGCGGTGGCGAACTCCAGCGTCGCCGGGAAGTTCTGGCCGTCCAGCGAGCGCGCTTCCAGTTCGAAGCGCGGCGGCGCCTCGCCCTTGCCCAGCTTCTTCAGCAGCAGCTTGAAGTCGGCCACGTACTGGGGCGCGACCAGGTCGAGCAGCGACAGCCCTTCGACATCCTCGAACGACTCGAAGCCGAACATCTCCAGGTAGGCCTCGTTGGCGCGGATGTGCATGCCTTCGTGGATGTAGGCGATGGGGTCGCGGGACGAGGCGATCAGCGCGTCGCAGCGGCGCTCGGTCTCGCGCAGCTGGGCTTCCAGCAGGCGCAGCGAGCGCCGCGCCTCCAGGTCGGCCCATTCCGATTGCAGCAGCTTGAGCAGGTGTTCGAAGCGGCCGCGCAGGGCCACCGACCTCGCGCCCTGGGCGAGGTCGCCGACCAGGGTCGCCTCGTCGATGGCTTCGACCAGCGAGATCACCGGAATGTCCTTGCCGCTGGCGGCGACCTGGGACAGGACCAGTTCCAGCGGGATGGCCTGCGAGGACTTCGAGGCCAGGACCATGTCGACCTGCTGCGAAGCCAGCGTGGCGGACAGTTCGGCCGCGTTGAGCGGGCGGTGCGGGCGGATCGCGACGCCGCTGTTGCGGAATGCGCTGACGACGGCCTCGGCGTCTTCGCCCGTCCATCCTCGGCGGCGCCGACTGGGCGCGCAGTCCCGACTTCGGGACCGTCTGCGGGTCAGAGCGGGCGCTTGCCCGGGTCGCCGGCCACTTCCCGCACCAGTCGCGGCACCAGGTAACCGGAGACGCGAGCGGCGAGGGCCGCATGCAGGGCCCGGGCCTGCGCGTCGCCCACCTCGAAGTGGGCCACGCCGGCGACCCGGTCGAGCTGGTGCAGGTAGTACGGCAGCACGCCGGCGGCGAAGCTGCGCTCGCCGAGCGCGGCCAGCGCATCGACGCTGTCGTTGACCCCGCGCAAGAGCACGGCCTGGTTCAGCAGCAGCGCGCCGCTGCCGCGCAGGGCGGCCATGGCCGCGTCCACCGCCCCATCGAACTCATTGGCATGGTTGGCATGGATCACCACGGCCACCGGCCAGGGCAGGTCCGACAGCCAGTCCAGCAGCGGCGCGTCGATCCGCCCCGGCATCACCACCGGCAGCCGGCTATGGATGCGCAGGCGCCTGAGGTGGGGGATGGCAGCCAGCGCGTCGGTAAGTTCGGCCAGCTTCGGCGTCGCCAGCGATAGCGGGTCGCCACCGGACAGGATCACTTCCTCGATGGCGGGGTCGGCGCGGATCGATTCGACCGCCTCGCTCCAGCCGGCCCGCGAAGCGGTCTGCTCGGCGTAGGGGAAATGGCGGCGGAAACAATAGCGGCAGTTGATCGCGCAGCTGCCGGTGGCCACCAGCAGGGCGCGTCCGCGGTATTTCCGCAGCATTCCAGTGCCGGCGCCGGCGGCCGCGTCGCCGACCGCGTCGAGGGCGTCGAACCCGGGCACCGGCCGCATCTCATCATCCAGCGGCAGCACCTGGCGCAGCAGTGGGTCATGCGCGTCGCCGCGGCGCATGCGGGCGACGAAGCCGCGCGGGACCCGCAGCGGGAACCGGGCGGCGGCCTCGTCCGAGATCCGCGCGCCGAGCGATTCCAGGCCCAGCATCTGCAGCAGTTCGCGGGGATCGCGTACCGCTTCGCGCCACTGCTGTTGCCAGTGGCCGGGCGGCGGGAGCGGGGCGGGTGGCGGGACGGCGTGTAAGCGGAGGTTGGCTGCGGGTATCATGTGTGGCCTGAAAACAAGTGCCAGCCGGTCCCGGCGGGCTTCCCATTCTATCCGGACGGTCGCCAGCGGCGGCCGGCCTGCCACACCCCCAGGAGTTTTGCATGGCCAGCTATGGCATGAACGACGTCAAGACCGGCCAGAAGATCCTGGTCAACAACGAGCCTTGCGTCATCACCGAGACCGAGTACGTGAAGCCGGGCAAGGGCCAGGCCTTCACCCGCATCAAGTACCGCTTCATCAAGTCGGGCCGGGTCGTGGAAATGACCATGAAGGCGACCGACGACGTGGAAGCGGCCGACGTGGTCGACACCGACATGCAATTCCTCTACGCCGATGGCGAGTACTGGCACTTCATGCAGCCGGAGACCTTCGAGCAGGTCCAGGCCGACAAGGCCGGCGTCGGCGACGCCGCCAAGTACCTCAAGGGCGAGGAAGCCTGCGTGGTGACCCTGTGGAACGGCGTGCCGATCTCGGTCCAGCCACCGAACTTCGTCGAGTTGAAGATCGTCGAGACCGACCCGGGCGTGCGCGGCGACACTTCCGGCGGTGGCGGCAAGCCGGCCACCCTGGAGACCGGCGCGGTCGTGCGCGTGCCGCTGTTCGTGGGCCAGGACGAGATCATCAAGGTCGACACGCGGACCGGCGATTACGTCTCGCGGGTGAAGTAAGCCGATGGCCGAAGCCGTCCGCGAGGCCTGCGACCTGCTGATCGAAGCCGGCTTCGTAGTCCCGGTCGAACCGCATGGACAGGTGCTGGAAGACCATGCGGTGGCGGTCAGGGATGGCGTCATCGTCGCCCTGTTGCCGGTCGCCGAAGCACGCCTGCGCTTCCACCCGGCCGAGACGGTCTCGCGGCCGGAAGCGGCCCTGATCCCGGGGCTGGTCAACGCCCACGTCCACAACCCGATGACCCTGCTGCGCGGGATCGCCGACGACCTGCCGCTGAAGGTCTGGTTGCAGGAGCACATCTGGCCGATCGAGGCCGCGGTGATCGGGCCGGAGTTCGTCGCCGACGGCGTCACCCTGGCCATCGCCGAAATGCTCCGAGGCGGCACCACCTGCTGCAACGAGAACTACTTCTTTCCCGACGTGCAGGCGGCCACCTACAAGCGCTACGGCTTCCGCGCGCGCGTGGGCCTGCCGGTGATCGACTTCCCCACCGCCTGGGCCAAGTCGGACGACGAGTATTTCGACCGCGCCGGCGAGGTCCACGACCAGTGGCGCGACGATGCGCTGGTCGCCACGGCGTTCGCGCCGCATGCCCCGTACACGGTCTCGGACGCCAGTTTCGAGCGCATCCGCATGCTCGCCGACCAGCTCGACCTGCCGGTGCACCTGCACCTGCACGAGACGGCCCAGGAAGTCGCCCAGTCCCAGCAGAAATACGGCCAGCGCCCGATCGCGCGGATGGATCGGCTCGGCCTGTTCAACGACCGTCTGATCGCGGTGCACATGACCCAGCTGACCGAAGCCGAGGTGCACCTGTGCGCCGAGCGCGGGGTGTCGGTGGTGCATTGCCCCGAATCCAACCTCAAGCTGGCCTCGGGCTTCTGTCCGGCCTGCGCGCTGGAGCGGGCCGGGGCCAACCTGGCCATTGGCACCGACGGGGTGGCCAGCAACAACGACCTGGACATGTTCGGCGAGACCCGCACCGCGGCCTTGCTGGCCAAGGCCGTGGCCGACGACGCGGCCGGCTTCGATGCTTTCAGCGCGCTGCGCGCGGCGACCCTCGGCGGCGCCAGGGCGATGGGCTTCGACCACCTGGTCGGGTCGATCGAGGTCGGCAAGCAGGCCGACCTGGCCTGCGTCGACCTGTCCGCGCTGGAGACCCAGCCGCTGCACCACGTCGTCTCGCAGATCGTCTATGCGACCGGCCGCCACCAGGTCGAGGATGTCTGGGTGGCGGGCAAGCCCCTGCTGGTCAGGCGCGAACTGCCGGGCATGGACCTGGCGGGGATACTGGCCAATGCGCGCCAGTGGCGGGCGCGCATCGCCCAGATCATCCCGGCCTGAGCCGCCGTCCACGAGGAACCACCGAATGACCGCTGAGAAGGCTCCGGCCAACGACAATTTCGATCAGGCCGAACTGGACAAGTTCGGCGCCCTGGCCAACCGCTGGTGGGACCCGCAGGGGCCGCAGAAGGCCTTGCACGCGCTGAACCCGACGCGCCTGGCCTATGTCGCCGGACGCAGCCGCCTGGCCGGTGCGGCGGTGCTCGATGTGGGCTGCGGCGGTGGCCTGCTGAGCGAAGCGCTGGCCCAGGCCGGCGCCCGGGTGACCGCCATCGACCTGGCCCCCGAACTGGTCAAGGTGGCACGCCTGCACCGGCTCGAGTCCGGGGTCGATGTCGACTACCGGCTGCAATCGGTGGAATTGCTGGCCGCCGAGCAGGCGGGCAGCTTCGATGCAATAACCTGCATGGAAATGCTCGAGCACGTGCCCGATCCGGCGGCGGTGGTCGATGCCTGCGCAACCCTGCTGAAGCCGGGAGGCAAGCTGTTCCTGTCCACCCTGAACCGCACCCCGGCCGCCTTCGCCCTGGCCATCGTCGGCGCCGAGTACGTGGCCCGCCTGCTGCCCAAGGGCACCCACCACTACCAGGACTTCATCAAGCCGGCCGAACTGGCCGGGTGGCTGCGCGCCGCGGGCCTGCAGCTGGAGGACGTCAGCGGCCTGGCCTACGAGCCCTGGCGCAACGCGGCGCGGATCATCGGCCGCACCGACGTCAACTACCTGGCCTGCGCCAGCAAGCCGGGATGAGCGCCCCCAGGTTCCCGCGCGCGGTGCTGTTCGACCTGGACGGCACCCTGCTGGACAGCGCCCCGGACATGCTGGCCACCGCCAATCGCCTGCGCCATGCGAGCGGCGCCGGGCCGATGGACCTGCATGAATTGCGGCCGCATGTTTCCAAGGGATCGCGGGCGATGCTGGCGGCCGCCTTCCCCGACCTGGACGCAGCCGGTCGCGAGGCGATGGTGCCGCGGTTCCTCGATACCTACCTGGAGGAACTCGGCAGGCACAGCCTGCTGTTCGACGGCATCGACTGCATGCTTGCCGCGCTGGAGTCCGATGGCGCACGCTGGGGCATCGTCACCAACAAGCCCGAATACCTGGCCCGGGAAATCCTGCCCCAGCTCGGATGGGAGGCGCGCTGCGCGGTGCTGATCGGCGGCGACAGCCTGGCCGAGAAAAAGCCGCATCCGCTGCCGCTGCAGGTCGCGGCCGGGCGCATCGGTTTCGACCCGGGGCAATGCGTCTACGTGGGCGACGACCAGCGCGACGTGGAAGCGGCGCGCGCGGCAGGAATGCCGTCGATCGCGGCCCTGTGGGGCTACCGTCAGGAACACGAGGAGCCGGCCGGGTGGGGCGCCGACGTGCTGCTCGACCATCCCCTCCAACTGCTCGATCCGGCCAACTGGCCGCGGACCGCGTAGCCGCCCGATCGCGGCGCCACCGCCCCCCGGCGTCCATGCATCGCGGCAACCGATCGCGATCGCCAAACACGACCACCGATTGAAGATGACCGACACCACGGCACTGGATAGTTTCCTGGACAAATGGCGCAGCCGCTGGCCGGAATGGCGCGTGGTCAAGGTGTTCGTCCCGGAGCCGCAGCGCAGGCTTGCGCTGGCCTGGTTCGCGCTGCTGCAGGAGTTCGTCGACACCATGAACGTGGCCGGCGATCCGTTGCCGGCCGACGCCAAGCTGGGCTGGTGGGGCGAGGAACTGCGGGACTGGAGCAACCAGCGTTCGCGGCATCCGCTGGGCAGGGTGCTGGAGCCGGTGCGCGCGCCCTGGTTCGAACTGGCCGAGGCCTTGCCGGTCCTGGTCCGCCTGCGCGAGCCGCTCGGCGACGCCAATGCGGCGATCCAGCTCGTGCGGCCGCTGGCCACGGCGATCGCCCAGGTCGAGTCGGCATTGTTCGGCAGCGCGGGCGGAGAGGCGCTGGTCGACTCGATCAGCGCGCAGTGGCTGGCGGCCCGCCTGCTGGACTCCGTCGACGCCGTGCTGCCGGGGGAAGGGCAAGCCGGACCCGGCCCTGCCTACCGGCAATGGTCGGCCGAATTGCTGGGCCGGTGGCCGCCCAGGCGAGGCGCGGTGGCGCGCCGGCTATGGTCGGCCCTGGCCCGCTCGCGCCTGCAGCGTTGCCCCGGACCCGCCGAAGGGGTCGCGCCGCTGCCGCCCCTGCGCGCCCTGTGGCTGGGCTGGCGTGCGGCAAGTCGGCGCTGACGTAACGGATCGTTGCAGGGGCTTTCCAGCCGGGGCCGCTACAATTGGCGCCTGTTCCACCCCATCGGCTTCCCCCATGTCCGCCTCCCATTCGCTACCTCCCGCCGCTCCGCTCCCCGATGTCGCCGACCACGCCGTGCCCTTGGCGCGGACGCTCGACTGGGTGGGCATGGAAGGAATCGCCTTGCCGATCCGGGTCTCCGATGGCGCCGGCGGGCAGCTGATGGTCCCCGCCAGCATCGACCTGGGAGTCGACCTGGGCAGGGCCGAGGCCCGTGGTATCCACATGTCCAGGCTGTACCTGCAGCTGCAGGAAGGGTTGGCGCGTGAATCCATGACCCCGGCCGGGCTGCGGCAACTGCTGCAGGAAAGCATTGCCTCGCAGGCGGGGCTATCCGGCCGGGCCCGGCTGAACATCCGCTATGACGCCCTGCTGCAGCGCGCCGCGCTGGAAAGCGGTCACCTGGGCTGGAAGCGCTATCCGGTCGAGATCGAGGCCATCCTCGACCAGGGCCACCTGCACCTGGCGCTGTCCTTCGCGCTGGAATATTCCAGCACCTGCCCGGCCTCGGCGGCGCTGTCGCGCCAGGCCAATGCCGACCGGTTCGGCCAGGACTTCGCCGCGACCGACCTGCTGCCGATGGCCAAGGTGCGCGACTGGCTGGAATCGGAGCGTGGCCTGGCCGCCACCCCGCATGCGCAGCGCAGCCGCGCGCAGGTGCGGGTGGAATTGCGTACCCAGTTCGACGAGCTGCCGCTGGTGGCCTTGATCGATGCGCTGGAAGCTGCGCTGGGCACCCCGGTGCAGACCGCGGTCAAGCGCGTCGACGAGCAGGCCTTCGCCCGCCTCAATGCCAAGAACCTGATGTTCTGCGAGGACGCCGCGCGCCGGGTGGCTTCGGTGCTGGCCGGCGATGCACGCATCGAACGCTACCAGGCCACGGTCTCTCATTTCGAAAGCCTGCACCCCCATGACGCGGTGGCGCGGGTCAGCGGCAACAATAACAACCCGTAAGGGCTGCTGCGCGAAGCGTTGATTCCTCGCGCCAGCCGAGCGCTATTTCCGCGGCACGCCAAGCGCTATTTCCGCTCCAGCACCAGCAGCGGGTCGATGCGCACGTCGAACCGCGCCACCGGGTAGTGGGCGACCGTGCTGAAGAACGCGCCGCAGCGCGCCGCAATCCAGGCAC
>SEHC01000112.1 GCA_004173415.1 Lysobacteraceae bacterium | reverse complement strand
AAGGCGGACGACGTCGACCTGGCAGTGAAGTCACTGCTGGAGATGATGGGCGGTGCCCTGGCCCAGGGCGAGCGCATCGAGATTCGCGGCTTCGGCAGTTTTTCCCTGCACTATCGTCCACCGCGTCTCGGACGTAATCCGAAGACCGGCGACCCGGTCGCATTGCCGGCCAAGCACGTTCCGCATTTCAAGCCCGGAAAAGAGCTGCGCGAACGCGTCAGCGACGTTACCCCGATCGAGGAGAACGGCGACTAGCCGTTGCCACCCTGCAGCGTCCTGCGCTGCTTCTGCGTGTGATCGAAGGCCGTCTCGGCTAAGCTAGAGGCTCCATGGCATGGAGCGCGCCGATGAATGTTTTCCGCCTGGTCGTTGCCGTGGTCTTCCTGGTGCTGGGCCTCCTGATCGGCCTGCAGAACAGCACGCCCCAGATCACCCTGAAGTTTTTCTCCCTTGCCTGGGCCACCACGCCCGGCAATGCCATCATCCTCGCCCTGCTTGGCGGCGCGTTCATCGGCGGCGTCATCGTATTGACTCTCGTCGCCTGGCCGCTGTATTCCAGGTTGCGCGAGTCCAGCAAGCCAGCCGCCGCGCCTGTACCTGCCCCGGGTGCCGGACCATGAAGCCGGGTATCTGAATCATGCAATTCCTCAATGAGTGGTTCTGGTTCTTCCTGTTCCTGCCCCTGGCCGCGCTCAGCGGCTGGGTCGTAGGGCGCAGGGGTGGGCAGCGCCATGGCGATACCCAGGTAAGCCGTCTTTCCAGTACCTACTTCCGCGGCCTCAACTATCTGTTGAACGAGCAGCCGGACAAGGCGATCGAACTGTTCCTGCACATCGCCGAGCTGGACAAGGAGACCTTCGAGACCCAGGTCGCGCTGGGACACCTGTTCCGTCGCCGCGGGGAAGTCGATCGGGCGATACGCCTGCACCAGGGGCTGGTCCAGCGCCACGACCTCAGCGACCAGCAGAAGGTCCAGGCGCTGCTCGCGCTGGGCGAGGATTACATGCGTTCGGGACTGCTGGATCGTGCCGAGACGGTGTTCACCGACCTGACCCGGATCGACCAGCGCGCGCCACAGGCGCTCAAGCACCTGATCGGCATCTACCAGACCGAGCGCGACTGGGAAAAGGCGATCGACAACGCCACCCGTTACGAGGAAGTGGCAGGCGAACCCATGGGCAAGCTGATCGCGCAGTTCGAGTGCGAACTCGCCGAGCGCCATCGCACCGCCAATGATGCGCCGGCTGCGCGCGCGGCATTGCTGCGCGCCTACCAGGCCGATGCCGGGTGCGTGCGCGCAGGCATCCTCGAAGGCCGGATCGAATCGGATGCCGGCAACCATGAGGCGGCAATCCGCGCATTCGAGCGCGCCGCCCGCCACGATCCCGACTATCTGCCGGAAGTTCTGCCCAGCCTGATGGCCAATTACGAGGTGGGCGGCGACCAGTCGGGGGCCCGCGCCTTCCTGTCGGAAATGTGCGAGCACTATCGGGGCATCGCCCCGGTGCTGGCCTTGACCAGGCTGGTGGAAAGCCAGGATGGCGTGGCCGCCGCGCGCGCCTACCTGGCGCGGCAGTTGAAGGACCGTCCCTCGGTAAGGGGCGAGGCGGCGTTGATCGACCTGACCCTGGCCGAAGGCGCCGACTCGACCGCCACCCTCAACGACCTCAAGCACATCACCGACCAGTTGCTCGTGCGCAATCCGAGCTATCGCTGCACGCGCTGCGGCTTCGGCGCGCGCACCCATCACTGGCAATGCCCCAGTTGCAAGGAGTGGGGCACGGTGAAGCCGCTACTGAATTACGCGGTCGTTTGATGGGAGCAACGACAATCTGGATGCTGGCTTGCTTCCTAGGCGCGGCGGCCGGGACCTGGATGGCCCGGCAATACGCCTTGCGGCGCCAATTGCTGGACCAGCCCGGAGATCGCCGCAGCCATAGTGTCGCCACTCCAAGAGGCGGCGGCATCGCCATCGTTGCCTGCATGCTGGTTGGCATCGGCTGGGCCATGACCCGGGATCCGGGCCGGTCGCCGCTGTGGGCGTGCCTGGGCGTGGGCCTGGCGCTGGTCGCCGGCATTGGCTGGCTGGACGACCATCGTCCGCTCTCGCCCTTGCTGCGGCTGGCGGTGCAGGCAATTGCCGCGTCCTTGCTGGCGTGGGGCTTCCATGAGGCCGGCGGGACGCCCTGGATGGCGTTATTGGCCTTCATGGCGGCCATGGTGCTGGTCAATGTCTGGAATTTCATGGACGGCATCGATGGCCTGGCAGCCAGCCAGGCCGGAATCGCGGCGGCTGGTCTGGCTCTGGCGACGGGGGGCGGGACCTGGTCCTGGCTGGGTTCGGGACTGGTGGCGGCGATTGCCGGGTTCCTGCCTTTCAACTTCCCCAGGGCCCGCATTTTCCTGGGGGATGTCGGCAGTGGTTCGCTGGGCTACCTGCTTGCCGCATTGTTGGTGGCTTCGGCGCAGGCAGTATCGGACTGGCCTGGCTGGCTGCTGCTCCTCCTGCCGCCAGCGGCCTTCCTCATAGACGCCGGCTTCACATTGTCAGGGCGCATCCTGCGGGGCGAGCGTTGGTGGGAGCCTCATGTGCAGCATTCGTATCAGATCTGGGCCAGGCGTGCAGGTCGCCATTGGCCCGTGACCCTGGCTTATGCGCTATTCAGTCTGCTGGCTGTGATCCTGATGCTCGCTGCTTTACGCTGGGCGGAGGGGGCAATCATAGGGAGTGTATTGCTTTGCTACGTATTCGCAGTTCTGGCCTGGGCACGCCTGCGCAGGGATGTTTCATTGAGTAAGGACGCTGGCCGATGACTTCATGGCGTGAACGAATGGCCGCACTCCTGCCGCGGTTGATGGTAGTCAGCCATGACTTGCTGATGGTGTGGGTCTGCTGGCAAGGCCTGCACCACCTGCGTTACGCCATGCTCCCTCATCCGCCGCAGTTTCCCCTGTGGTCGCCGGAAATCGCCATCGTCCTCGCTGCCCAGGGCCTGGTGTTCTGGCGGGTAGGGCTGTACCGCGGCCTGTGGCGTTTCGCCAGCGTGCCCGATCTGTGGAACATATTGAAGGCGACCCTCCTGGGGTTGCTTGCACTGGCCCTCGGGCTGGCCCTGTACAACCGCCTGGGCAGCGTCCCGCGCGCGGTGCTGGTGATGTATCCGTTCGCCCTGGTCGGCCTGCTGGGCATGCCCCGGCTGTTGTTCCGGGCTTGGAAGGACAACCAGAACTCCGACCTGAAGAGCGGCGTGGCGCTGCGGGTGCTGATCCTGGGTGCGGGGCGCGCGGGTGAGGCCCTGGTCCGCGACTTGCGACGCAGCGGCGCCTACCAGCCGGTCGGGCTCCTGGACGATGCGGCGAAGCTGCATGGCACCAAGCTGCATGGGGTACCTGTGCTGGGCAGCCTGGGCGATGCGGCGTCGATTGCGCGGGAAACAGCGGCCAAGCTGATCGTGATTGCGATGCCGTCGCTGGATGCGGCCAGCATGCAGCGTGTAGTTGCGGTTTGCGAAAGCACCGGCCTGCCATTCAGGACGGTTCCGCGATTGGTGGATGTGCTGGAAGGCCGGTCCCTGCCCGGAGAGCTGAAGGAAGTCGCCATCGACGACCTGCTCGGGCGCAAGCCAGTCACCCCGGACTGGAAGCTGATCCGCGGCTGGCTGGGCGGCCGCACCGTCCTGGTCACCGGTGCGGGTGGTTCGATCGGCTCCGAGCTCTGCCGGCAATGCGCCCGGCATGGGGCGCGCAGGATCGCGCTGCTCGAGGTCGATGAACTCGCCCTCACCACCACCCAGGCCGAACTGAGCCGCGCCTTCCCCGACCTGGAGATCCTCTCGGTCCTGGGCAATTGCGGCGACCCGGGCGTCATCCGCCACGCCCTGCGCATCTCTGAGCCTGACGCCGTCTTCCACGCGGCCGCCTACAAGCAGGTGCCGCTGCTGGAGCGCCAGTTGCGCGAAGCGGTGCGCAACAACGTCCTGGCCACGGAGGCGGTGGCCAGGTCCTGCCGCGACGCAGGTGTCTCGACTTTCGTTTTCATTTCCACCGACAAGGCCGTCGATCCGGTCAACGTGCTGGGTGCGACCAAGCGTTTCGCGGAAATGGTCTGCCAGACCCTGGACGACCGCAAGTCGACCCGCTTCGTGACCGTGCGCTTTGGCAACGTACTGGACTCAGCGGGCAGCGTGGTGCCGCTGTTCCGCGAACAGATCCGCCTCGGCGGGCCGGTGACCGTCACCGATCCCGAGGTGACCCGCTATTTCATGACCATACCCGAGGCCTGCCAGCTCATCGTCCAGGCCGCGGCCAGTGCCGCGCATGCCTCCATCTACACCCTGGACATGGGCGAACCGGTGCCGATCCGCGTGCTGGCCGAGCAGATGATCCGGCTGGCGGGCAAGCAGCCCGGCAGGGACGTGGCCATCGTGTACACCGGCCTGAGGGCCGGCGAGAAGCTGCATGAGACCTTGTTCCATGCGGACGAGATCTATCGCCCCACCTCCCACTCCAAGATCCTCGAGGCGCGCGCACGCGATGCGTCGGTCGAAATGATCAGCAAGGCGCTGGGCCAGCTCCAGGCGGCGGTCGCCGACTACGACAACGAAGAGTTGTCGCGGATCCTGCGCGCGGCCATGCCTGAATTCTCACCTGCCGGCAAGATCGAAGAGCCCGGCGCCACCATCGTGCGGTTCCCCGCGCGGGACGCCAGAAGGACCCGATGACCCAACGCATACGAAAGGCGGTATTCCCGGTTGCAGGACTGGGTACCAGGTTCCTACCCGCTACCAAGACCGTGCCCAAGGAGATGCTGCCGATAATCGACAAGCCGCTGATCCAGTACGCGGTCGACGAAGCCGTGGAGGCGGGGTGCGACACCCTCATATTCGTCACCAACCGCTACAAGCACGCGGTCGCCGACTACTTCGACAAGGCCTACGAGCTCGAGCAGAAGCTCGAGCGGGCAGGCAAGACCGAGCAACTGGAACTGATCCGCAACGTCCTGCCCAGCCACGTCCGTGCGATCTTCGTCACCCAGGCCGAGGCCCTGGGCCTGGGCCATGCGGTGCTGTGCGCCAAACCGATCATCGGGGACGAGCCGTTCGCAGTGCTCCTGCCGGATGACCTGATCTGGAACCGCGGCCCCGGCGCGCTCAAGCAGATGGCCGACGTGGCCGAAAGCTCGGGCGCCAGCGTGATCGCCGTGCAGAACGTGCCGCATGAGCAGACCGGCAGCTACGGCATCGTCGCCACCGAGGCCTTTTCCGGCAGGCAGGGCCGCATCACCGCCATCGTCGAGAAGCCCGAGCCCGACGTGGCGCCGAGCAACCTCGCGGTGGTCGGACGGTACGTGCTCGACTCGCGCATCTTCCCGCTGCTGGAAAGCACCACCCCAGGCGCCGGCGGGGAGATCCAGCTGACCGACGCGATCGCACGGCTACTGGTCGAGAAGCCGGTGCATGCCTACCGCTTCCAGGGCACGCGCTTCGATTGCGGTACCCATATCGGCCTGATCGAGGCGACGATCCGTTATGCACTGGACCACGAGAAGCTCAGCGACGCGGCCCAGCAGTTGATGCAGAACGCGTTGAAGGAACTGGGCGTCACCGAGCTGGAATGACGGGGTTGGGGCCGCCGCAACAACGGCACGCGGGAACAGAAAAGGGCAGCCAACGGCTGCCCTTTTTCGTGCCGCGTGCCACGCCGGCGAGGATCAGAGCGATTCGAACACGCCCGCAGCGCCCATCCCGGTGCCGATGCACATCGTGACCATGCCGTACTTCTTCTGCTGGCGCCGCATGCCGTGGACCAGGGTGGCGGTACGGATGGCACCGGTCGCACCCAGCGGATGACCCAGGGCGATGGCGCCACCCAGCGGGTTGACCTTGGACGGATCCAGGCCGCAATCGCGGATCACCGCCAGCGCCTGCGCGGCAAAGGCTTCGTTGAGCTCGATCCAGTCCAGCTGGTCCTGGGTCAGGCCGGCCTGCTTGAGTGCCTTGGGAATGGCCGCGATCGGGCCGATGCCCATCACTTCCGGACGCACGCCGGCGACCGAGAACGATACGAAACGAGCCAGCGGGGTCAACCCGTAGTCCTTGATCGCCTGTTCCGATGCCAGCAGCACCCCGGCGGCGCCATCGCTCATCTGCGATGACGTGCCGGCGGTGACGGTGCCACCGAACTGCGGGTTGCGGAACACCGTGCGCAACTTCGCCAGGCCTTCCAAGGACGTATCCGGGCGCGGGCCTTCGTCGGCTTCCACCAACAGCTTGCGCAAGCGGACCGTGTTACCGGCCAGGTCGGGCACCCGTGAAATCACTTCATACGGGCTGATCTCGTCGTTGAACTGGCCGGCCTGGATGGCGGCGATCGCCTTCTGGTGCGAGGCGACCGCGAACGCATCCTGGTCTTCCCTCGAGATCTTCCATTCCTCGGCGACCTTCTCCGCGGTGATGCCCATGCCATAGGCGATGGCGACGTGGTCGTTGTCGAACACGCTCGGGGCCATGGCGATCTTGTTGCCCATCATCGGCA
>SEHC01000111.1 GCA_004173415.1 Lysobacteraceae bacterium | reverse complement strand
AGCAGGGAGACAGCCGTGACCGACAGACAGCGCCGTACCAAGATCCTCGCCACCCTCGGCCCGGCCACCGATCCGCCCGGCGTGCTGGACGCGCTGTTCCATGCCGGGGTCAACGTGGTCCGCCTGAACTTCTCCCATGGCGATCCGTCGGCGCAGGCCAAGCGTGCCGCCGCGGTGCGTGCCGCCGCCCAGCGCGTGGGCGCCGAGGTGGGCATCCTGGCCGACCTGCCCGGGCCCAAGATCCGGATCGAGAAGTTCGCCGACGGCAAGGTCAGGCTGAAGGCAGGCGATCGCTTCGACCTGGTCGCCGATGCCGGTGCGCCCCCGGGCGATAGCGCCCAGGTCGGGGTGAGCTACCTGGGCTTGCCGGGCGACGTGCGCCCTGGCGACGTGCTGCTGCTGGACGACGGCCTGATGCAGTTGCGCGTGGAATCGGTGGAAGGCGAGCGGATCGTCAACACCGTGCTCAACGACGGCATGCTGTCCGACCGCAAGGGGCTCAACAAGCAGGGCGGCGGCCTGTCGCTGGGCGCGCTGACCGAGCGCGACAAGGAGCTGATCGGCATCGTCGCCAGGATCGGCGTGGACTTCATCGCGGTGTCCTTCTGCCGCAACGCCGAGGACATGAACGAGGCGCGCCGCATCGCCCTTTCCCACGGCTGCGACGCGGCCCTGGTGTCGAAGATCGAACGCACCGAGGCGATCGAGAACCTGGCCGAGATCATCGACGCCAGCGACGTGGTGATGGTGGCGCGCGGCGACCTGGGCGTGGAGATCGGCGACGCCGAGCTTCCCGGCCTGCAGAAGAAGATCATCCGCGAGTCGCTGGCCCGCAACAAGGTGGTGATCACCGCCACGCAGATGCTGCAGTCGATGGTCGAAAGCCCGATCCCGACCCGTGCCGAAGTGCTGGACGTGGCCAACTCGGTGATCGACGGCACTGATGCGGTGATGCTCTCGGCCGAGACCGCGGCCGGTGCCTACCCGGTCAAGGCGGTCGAGGCCATGGCCCGCATCTGCCTGGGCGCCGAGAAGCAGTTCGAGATGGACACCGATTTCGAGAAGGCGCCGCGCAACCTCGAGCGCGCCGATCAGGCCATCGCCATGGCCACCATGTTCCTGTCCGAGCACATCGGCGTGCGCGCGATCGTGGCCATGACCGAATCCGGCGGCACCGCGCGCTTCCTGTCACGGTTCCGCTCGAGCGCGCCGATCTACGCGTTCTCGCGCCACGATGGCGCCCGCCGGCGGATGGCGATGATCCGCGATGTGTTCCCGATCGCCTTCGACAGCCGCGGCCTGGCCCCGCGCGAGGCCGCGCGCGACTCGCTGCGGATCCTGCGCGACCTCAACCGGTTGATGCCGGGCGACCGGGTCATCTTCACCAGCGGCGACCACATGGAACAGCACGGCGCCACCAATACCCTGCGCCTGCTGCAGCTCGGCGCCGACGGCAAGGCCGAAGGACTCGGCGAGCTTTGACGGCGGCGCGGACCATCAGGCCGGCGGCTTGGGCGGTGGCGATGCTGGTGCTGGCTTGCGTGATGGCCCCGGTCGCTGCACAGGAAACCTCCGGCATCGCGACCGATGAGGCACTGGTCGTGGAGGACGGTGAAGGAGGGCGTTACTGGAGCAGGGACGCCAGTGTCGCGTCCTCGTCGGTCCCCCGATATCCAAGAGCGGCGCTCGTCGCGGGCATGACCGGCTGCGTAAACATCGGCTTCATCATCGAGCCCGACGGCACGACCAGCGGCCACCGGGTGCTGATCGGCAAGACGTCGTTCACGGGTACGCGCAGGCGATCCACGGTCATCGGTCAGTTCGCCCAGGCAACCGTCGACATGCTGAAGACCTTTCGCTACCAGCCGGGCCCAGAGAATCCCCGGCGATTGCGCGGGTTCGCGTCGACCTTCGCCGATTTTTCCCTCGAAGGGAGCGGTGGCCGGGGCAGCGAATGCAGGATCGAAAATCTCACTGCTTTCATGCGGGCCGCTGCTGAGGAGCCGCTACCGCACTGAATGTGGCGACGGCAGACCGCGTGAAACCGCTTGCATTCGACCGGGCAGGGGAGTCGCAGGGCCGTCCGGGCTATAATTTGGCCCCTTTCCCGCGCCCCACAGGATCCTCATGAGCATCGAACAGCTTGCCGAAACCGCCCAGGCCATGGTGGCCGCCGGCAAGGGCATCATCGCGATCGACGAATCGACCGCCACCATCGCCAAGCGATTCGAAGGCGTCGGCATTCCCAATACCGAGGAAAACCGCCGCGCCTACCGCGAGATGCTGCTGACCACGCCGAAGCTGGGCGAGCACATCTCCGGCGCGATCCTGTTCGACGAAACCCTGCGCCAGTCGACCAAGGACGGCGTGCCGTTCGCCAAGGTCATGGCCGCCAACGGCATCATCCCCGGCATCAAGGTCGACAAGGGCACCCACCCGCTCGCCGGTTGCCAGGGCGAAGTGGTGACCGAGGGCCTGGACGGCCTGCGCGACCGGCTCAAGGAGTACTACGCCCTGGGCGCCCGCTTCGCCAAGTGGCGCGCGGTGATCAACATCGGCGATGACATCCCGTCGGGCACCTGCATCGAGGCCAATGCGCACGCGCTGGCCCGCTACGCCGCGCTGTGCCAGGAAGCCGGCCTGGTGCCGATGGTCGAGCCGGAAGTGCTCATGGATGGCGACCACGACATCGAGACCTGCTACGAAGTCACCGAAGCCACCCTGCGCGCGCTGTTCGGCGCCCTGTACGAGCAGAACGTGATGCTGGAAGGCACCATCCTCAAGGCCTCGATGGTCGTGGCCGGCAAGGACTGCGAAGAGCAGGCGAGCATCGACGAAGTCGCCGAAGCCACGGTCATGTGCCTGAAGAGCACCGTGCCGGCGATCCTGCCGGGCATCGTGTTCCTGTCCGGCGGCCAGAGCGACGAGGACGCCACCGCGCACCTGGATGCGATGAACCGCCTGGGCAACCTGCCGTGGCCGTTGTCGTTCTCCTACGGCCGGGCCATGCAGTCGGCCGCGCTCAAGCTGTGGTCCGAGGACCTGGTCGGCAACTTCGCCAAGGCCCAGTCGATCGTGTACGCCCGTGCCCGCGACAACGGCATGGCCGCGCTGGGCAAGTGGGAAGGCTGACTCCGCGCCTGCCTCCTGCTCCACCGCAATGAAAAACGCCGGCTCGCGCCGGCGTTTTTCATGGGCGGACCCCTGTCCCTGCAGGGCCGAGCAAGCTCGGCTCTACAGGGATCAATGCGTCGTCCTTTGCCTGCTTGTCACGGAATTGCCGCGGCGCCGATCGACGCCAGCCAGTCGTCGTCCGAGCCTTCGTTGACGCCTTCGAACAGCGGCGTGGAGAAATAGCGCTCGCCGGTGTCGGGCAGCATCGCCAGGATCACCGAGCCCTCGGTCGCCTTTTCCGCGACCTGCAGTGCGGCGGCCACGGTGGCCCCGGCGGAGATGCCGACGAAGATGCCTTCCTCGGCCGCCAGCCGGCGCGAAACGCCGATCGAATCCACGTCGGTCACTGGCAGCACTTCGTCGGCGACTTCGCGATTCAGCACTTCGGGCACGAAATCCGGGGTCCAGCCCTGGATCTTGTGCGGAGCCCACTCCTTGCCCAGCAACAGCGAGGCGCCGGCCGGTTCGGAGGCGGTGATGCGCACTTCCGGGCGCGCGACCTTGAGCACCTCGCCCACGCCGGTCAGGGTGCCGCCGGTGCCCCAGCCGGTGACGAAATGGTCCAGCCGCTGGCCGGCGAAATCGCGCAGGATCTCCGCCGCCGTGGTCTGCCGGTGGTAGGCGGGGTTGGCGGGGTTGGCGAACTGGCTGGCCAGGAACCAGCCATGCTGGTCGGCCAGTTCCTTCGCCCGGCGGACCATGCCGCTGCCGCGTTCGGCGGCCGGGGTCAGGATGACCTTGGCGCCGTAGGCGCGCATCAGCTTGCGGCGTTCGATCGAGAAGGTTTCGACCATGGTGGCGACGAACTTGTAGCCGCGCGCGGCCGCGACCATGGCCAGCGACACGCCGGTGTTGCCGGAGGTCGCCTCGACGATGGTATCGCCGGGCTTGAGCAGGCCCTTGGCTTCGGCATCCAGGACGATGGCCAGGGCCAGCCGGTCCTTGACCGAGCCGCCCGGGTTGAACGATTCGATCTTGGCGTACAGGGTCACGTGCGCGGGCGCGATGCGATGCAGCTTGACCACCGGCGTGCGGCCGATGGTGTCGAGGATGCTGTCGTAGATGGCCATGAAATATCTCCGTGGGGGTGCTTCAGGCGGCCCGGGGAAGTGTAGGCACGCGAGGGTTGTCGAATTGTTGCGGACCGTGCAGCGGCGGCTGGCCGAACCAGTGCAGCTGTCCGGCGAGCGCCGCCACCTCGCCCAGGACCAGCAGGGCCGGCGATTGCAGCTGGTGGTGGCGCGCGGTTTCCGGCAGCGTGGCCAGGGTCCCGGTGATGACCCGTTGCTGCGGGCGTGATCCGTTCTCCACCAGCGCGAACGCAAGACCGGGGGGCATTCCGGCCAGGAGTAGGCGCTCCCGGACCTGCTCCAGTCCGGCCACGCCCATGTACACGGCCAGGGTCTGGTCCGGCTGGGCCAGCGAGGCCCAGTCCAGCTTGTCCAGCGAATCCTTGCAGTGGGCGGTCACCAGGCGCAGCGACCGGGCATGCTCGCGGTGGGTGAGGGGAATGCCGGCATAGGCCGCGCAGGCGACCGCGGCGGTGATGCCGGGCACGACCTCGAACGGGATCCCGTGCCGGCGCAGGAACTCCAGTTCCTCGCCGCCCCGCCCGAACACGAAGGGATCGCCCCCTTTCAGCCGGACCACGCGCCGGCCGGCGCGCGCGTGCTCCAGCATCAGCGCATGGATCTGGTCCTGGCCCATGCTGTGGCGGCCGGCCGACTTGCCGACCTCGATGCGGGTGGCGTCGCGTCGGGCCAGGTCCAGCACCTCGGCGCTGACCAGGCGGTCGTGCAGGATCACGTCGGCCTCGTTCATCGCCCGGAGCGCATTCAGGGTCACCAGCCCCGGATCGCCCGGGCCGGCGCCGACCAGGACCACCGATCCAGCCGCCGGGCCGTGTTCTCCGTCCTCCAGCAGGCGGTGCAGGAAGGCGTCGGCGCGGTCGGCGTGGAGCTGCTGGCGCAGCAGTCGCGGCAGCGGCCCGGCCAGCAGCTTCTCGAGGAAGCCGCGGCGCTGGCCCAGGTCGGGGAAGCGCGCCCGGATCGCCTCGCGCTGCCGGTCCAGCAATGCGGCCAGCGAACCCAGCGAACCGTCGAGCAGCACCTCCAGTTGGCGGCGCACATGCCGTGCCAGCATCGGCGCGCCGCCGCCACTGGAAATGGCGACCTGCAGCAGCCCGCGCCGGACCACCGCGGGGGAATGGAAGCTGCACAGCTCGGCCTGGTCGACCACGTTGGCCAGGATGCGCCGCGCCGTGGCGGCCTCGTAGACCTGGCGGTTGACCTCGGCATCGCCGGTGGCGGCGATGACCAGCCAGGCCTCGTCCAGCCAGCCGTCGTGGTAAGCGCCGTCCAGCCAGCGGATGCGTCCACTTTCGAGCCACGCGTGCAGGGTGCGGGTCAGCTGCGGCGAACCGACCCGGGGCAAGGCACCGGCATGCAGCAGGGCCTCGACCTTGCGTTCGGCCACCACGCCACCGCCGACCACCAGCACGGTGCGGTCACGCAGGTCGGCGAACAGCGGGAAGAGAGGCGCGGTCACGGTCATGGCCTGGGGCTGGGTCGTTGACCCTAACTTCCGGTTATCTGTGCCCGGAAATGACCAGCGGCTCGTGCCATATTACGGGTGGTTATAAGTAAGCGGGACGGGCAGGCCATGAAATCCCGTACATTCGGAAGGCCCTCCCGGCCCAGGCCTGCGTCCCAACCCTTGATCGTCATCCCCGCGAAGGCGGGACCCAGCGACTGCAGGCCGATCAAGGCGAAGTCAACAGGTTGACCCGCTCCACGGTTGCACAGGCGTTGCCGCCTTCGCGGCAATGACGGCTCTCTTCTCAAGATCGTTTCGATGACCCTGACCCAGCTCCGCTACCTCGTTGCCATCGCCGACGCCGACCTCAACATCACCCTGGCGGCGGCGCGGGTGCATGCGACCCAGCCCGGGCTCTCCAAGCAGCTCAAGCAGCTGGAGGACGAACTGGGCTTCCTGCTGTTCGTGCGCAAGGGCCGCAGCCTGGAATCGGTGACCCCGGCCGGCGGCGAAGTCATCCAGCGGGCCCGCGCGGTGCTGGCCGAAGCCAACAACATCCGCACCTATTCGGCCAACCAGCGCCGCGAAAGCCAGGGCCAGCTGATCCTGGCCACCACCCATACCCAGGCGCGCTTCGTGCTGCCGCCGGCGATCGGCCAGATCAAGCGCGCCTATCCGCAGGTCAGCGTGCACCTGCAACAGGCCGGCGAGAGCGCCGCCCTGGACCTGCTCAGCGAAGGCGATGCCGACATCGCCATCATCAGCACCGCCGGCGAAGCGCCGCAGGCCGGCATCGCCGTGCCGCTGTACCGCTGGCGCCGGCTGGTGCT
>SEHC01000110.1 GCA_004173415.1 Lysobacteraceae bacterium | reverse complement strand
GCGGCGCCGAAGCCGTACTTCCATCCGTAGGCCTCGCCCAGGTAGCCGCAGACCAGCGAAGCGAACAGCGCGCCCAGGTTGATGCCGGCGTAGAACAGGCTGAAGCCCGAATCGCGGCGGGGATCGTTGTCCGGGTACAGCCTGCCGACGATGGTGGAGATATTGGGCTTGAGGAAGCCCACGCCCATGATGATCAGGGCCAGCGACAGGTAGGTGTAGCGCAAGGCACCCTCGTCGCGGGTCACCAGGCCGCCGGCGCTGACGGCCGCGGTGCCCTCGAAGGCCATGCCGGCATGGCCCAGCACCAGCAGGATGCCGCCGAACACCACGGCCTTGCGCATGCCCAGCCAGCGGTCGGCCAGCAAGCCGCCGATCACCGGGATGCAATAGACCATGCCGCCGTAGGCGCCCAGCAGGTCCAGGCCGGACTTGTCGCCGAACAGGTGGTACTTGGTCAGGTACAGCAGCAGCAGCGCCTTCATGCCGTAGAAGGAGAAGCGCTCCCACATCTCGGTGAAGAAGCAGACGTAGACGCCCTTGGGATGGCCGAGGAAATCGTCGTGGACCGGGGCTGCCGGCAAGCGGGATGCGGACAAGGGGCGGCCTGCCTAGGAAAGCCGGAGTATAGCCGCGGCGCTGGACTTGCCCGGGGCTTCCTTATAGGTTGTCGGCACTTCGAAGATCGGGGATTCGCATGAACAGCGCGCAGACGCCGCAACTCACCTTCCGTGCCGTGGTCCTGGCCATCGTGCTGGCCATGATCCTGTCGGCGGCCAATGCCTACCTGGGCCTGTTCGCCGGCCTGACCATCGCCACGGCCATTCCTGCGGCGGTGGTGTCGATGGGCGTGCTCCGCCTGCTGGGTGGCGGCACCATCCTGGAAAACAACATCGTCCAGACCGGAGCTTCGGCCGGCTCCTCGATCGCGGCCGGCGTGATCTTCACCATCCCGGCGTTGATCATCCTCGGCTACTGGCAGGATTTCCGCTATTCCTGGGTGCTGGCGATCGCCGGCCTGGGCGGCTTGCTGGGCGTGCTCTTCTCGGTGCCGCTGCGTCGCACGATGATCGTCGAAGACCCGTTGCCCTTCCCGGAGGGCAAGGCTGCCGCCGAAGTTCTCAAGGCCGGCGAGAATCCCGGTCCCGGCCTGAAGATACTGGCCCTGTCCGCCGGCGTCGGCGCGCTGGTCAAGCTGGCCGCGGCCAGCGGCCTGAAGATGATCCCCGACAGCTGGGCGCAGGCGGGTTTCTTCGCCAACGGCAAGGGCCTGGCCTACCTGGGCACCAACCTCTCGCCCGCGCTGCTGGGCGTGGGCTACATCGTCGGCCTGAACATCGGCATCGTGGTGCTGTCCGGCGCGGTGCTGTCCTGGCATGTCGCCATCCCGCTGTACAACGCCCTGTTCCTGGACAGCGACCCGGTGCTCGCGGCGCAGGTCGCAGGCGCCGGTGCGGTCGACACCGCCTTTGCCATCTGGTCGGCCAAGGTCCGCTACCTGGGCGTCGGCGCCATGCTCATCGGCGGGGTGTGGACGTTGTTCTCGCTGCGCAAGTCGCTGGTGTCGGGCATCCGCAGCGGCTTTGCCGCGGCGCGCAAGGCCAAGGGCGAAGTGGTGGCCGAAACCGACCGCGACCTGCCGATGAAGTGGATGCTGGTGGCGCTGGTGGTGTTCGTGATCCCGCTGGCGGTCCTGTACCACGCCATCGTTTCCTCCGACGCGTCGGTCGCCAGCCCCTGGGCGATCGGCATCCTGATGACCATCATCATGATCGTGGCCGGTTTCCTGTTCGTGTCGGTGTCGGCGTACCTGGCCGGCCTGGTCGGCTCGTCCAACAACCCGGTTTCGGGCATCACCATCGCCACGATCCTGTTCGCCTCGGTGGTGCTGGTCTTCCTGCTTGGGCGCGAATCGCCGATCGGCGCGGTGGCCGCGATCATGATCGGCGCGGTGGTGTGCTGCGCGGCGGCGGTGGGCGGCGACAACCTGCAGGACCTCAAGGCGGGCTACATCGTCGGCGCGACGCCGTGGAAGCAGCAGCTGATGCTCGCCATCGGCGCGTTCTCCTGCGCCCTGATCATGGCCCCGGTGCTGAACCTGCTGGCGACCGCCTACGGCATCGGCGCGCCCACGGCCGAACACCCCAATCCGCTGGCGGCACCCCAGGCCATGCTGATGGCGTCGGTGGCCAAGGGCATGTTCGGCGGCAAGTTGCCGTGGGACATGATTGCGATCGGCGCGGCGGTCGGCGCGGCCATCATCGCCCTGGACGAGTGGCTCAAGGCGCACGGCAAGAAGTTCCGCGTACCGGTGCTGGCCGCGGCCATCGGCATCTACCTGCCGCTGGAACTGATGGTGCCGATCTTCCTCGGCGGCCTGATCTCCCACTTCGTGCAGCGCAAGCACAAGGTCGGCGACCATGAAGAAGAGGAAAAGGACCGCATCCATCGCCCCGGCACCCTGTTCTCGGCGGGCCTGATCACCGGCGAAGCCCTGATGGGCATCGCCATCGCGGTGCCGATCGTGGTCTCCGGGAGCGCCGACGTGCTGGCCGTGCCCGAGTCCTTGCACTTCAGCCAGTGGATAGGCCTGGCGGTGCTGGTGTTGGTGGGCTGGCTGCTGTATCGCACCGGCAGCAGGTCGCACGCCGCCGGCGCGGTCGAAGCGGGACCCCGCTGAATGCGGAAGCGGCGGGGGTGTGACTTTCCGCCTTTGCGCCGTGGCGGTCCGAACGCCTAACATCCGGGGTTTCCCCTGCTGGAGCCCCGGATGAACCTGCGTATCGCCCTGCTGCCGCTTTGCCTGCTGGCCGCATTTCCGGCCACGGCCGCCACCCGCGGCTTCGAAGTGCGCGACATGGTCGCCCTGGACCGCGTGTCCTCGCCGGTGCTGGCGCCGGGCGGCGGCGTGGTGGTATTCGCCCAGCGGCAGATGGACAAGGAAGTGACCAAGGCCACCACCGGCCTGTGGACGCGCAATCTGCTGACCCGCGACATGGCCCCGCCGAAGCGCCTGACGCCGGAAGGCTGGAACGTGAATTCGCCTTCGTTCTCGCCCGATGGCAAGACGGTGTACTTCCTCAGCGCCAAGTCCGGCACCCAGCAGCTGTACTCGATTGCCGCCAGCGGCGGCGCGCCGAGGCAGCTGACTTCCTTCGCCCTGGACATCGGCAGTTACAAGCTTTCCCCGGACGGCCAGCGCCTGGCCTTCAGCGCCGACACCTTCGCCGCGTGCAAGGCCGACTTCGCCTGCACCCAGAAGCGGCTCGACGAGGCCAAGGCCGGCAAGAGCAGCGGCGTGGTCTACGACAAACTGTTCGTGCGCCACTGGGATACCTGGTCCGATGGACGCCGCAGCCGCCTGTTCGTCGCCGGACTGCCCGCGGCCAAGGCCAAGGCCGTGGCGACGGCAGTGCCATTGACCGATTCCCTGGATGGCGATGCGCCGTCCAAGCCATTCGGCGACGCCAGCGAGTACGCCTGGTCGCCCGACGGCCAGAGCCTGGTCGCCGGCATCCGCGTGGAAGGCAAGAGCGAAGCGTGGTCGACCAATTTCGACCTGTACCGCCTCGACGCGGACGGCGTCGAAGCGCCGGTCAACCTGACCGCCGCCAACAAGGCCTGGGATGCCGGCCCGGTATTCAGCGCCGATGGCCAGACCCTGTTCTACCGGGCGATGAAGCGCCCCGGCTTCGAGGCCGATCGCTTCGCCCTGATGAGCATGGACCTGGGCAGCGGCCAGGTGCGCGAGATCGCCGCGCACTGGGACCGTTCCGCCGATGGCATCGTCCTGTCGCAGGATGGCAAGACCCTGTACACCACCGCCCAGGACACCGGCCAGCATCCGCTGTTCGCGGTCGAAATCGCCACCGGCAAGGCCGAGCAGGTGGTCGGCGACGGGTCGATCTCCGCCTTCGACATCGCCGGCGACACCCTGGCCTTCACCCGCAATACCCTGGACAGCGGCGACCAGCTGTTCACCGGCAGCGTGCGGCCGGGCGCGCCGTTGCGCGCGATCACCCCCAGCACCGGCGAGCGCCTGCCGGACGTCGCCTTCGGCGGCTTCGAGCAGTTCCAGTTCAAGGGCGCCGGTGGCGACACCGTGCACGGCTACGTGGTCAAGCCCTGGAACTACGTGGAGGGCAACAAGTACCCGGTTGCGTTCCTGATCCATGGCGGCCCGCAGGGCAGCTTCGGCAACGGCTGGAGCTATCGCTGGAACCCGCAGACGTACGCGGGGCAGGGCTATGCGGTGGTGATGATCGACTTCCACGGCTCGACCGGCTACGGCCAGGCGTTCACCGACGCGATCAGCCAGGACTGGGGCGGCAAGCCGCTGGAGGACCTGCAGAAGGGCTGGGCCGCTGCGCAGAAGAAGTACGCGTTCCTCGACGGCGGCAACGCCTGCGCCCTCGGCGCCAGCTACGGCGGCTACATGGTCAACTGGATCGCCGGCAACTGGAACGAGCCGTGGAAGTGCCTGGTCAACCATGACGGCGTGTTCGACACGCGCTCGATGGGCTACGTGACCGAGGAGCTCTGGTTCAGCGCCTGGGAGAACGGCGGCACGCCGTTCGACGTGCCCAGGAACTACGAGAAGTTCAACCCGGTCAACCACGTCGCCAAGTGGCGCGTGCCGATGCTGGTGGTGCAGGGCGAGAAGGACTACCGGGTGCCGGTGGACCAGGGCCTGTCCACGTTCAGCGCCCTGCAGCGCAAGGGCATCGAGTCCAAGCTGCTGTACTTCCCCGACGAGAACCACTGGGTGCTGAAGCCGCAGAACAGCGTGCTCTGGCATGACACCGTCAACGCCTGGCTCGAGCAGCACCTGGGCCGCTGAGGCATTCTGGAAAGGGCCGGCCAAGCCGGCCCTTTTTCTTTGACTGATGGAGTACGCCGCCGATGGCGATCGAAGCCGCCGAACCGTCCACCGCGCTGATCCAGAACGACATCGTACTGTTCGGCCTGATCGCCGCCACCCTGGGCGTGGTCTTCTGGACCGCCTCGCGGGAGACGGGCTTCTTCAAGAAGTTCTACACCTACGTGCCGGCGCTGCTGCTGTGCTATTTCATCCCCGGCATCTACAACAGCGTGGATTTGATCGATGGCGCGTCCAGCAAGCTCTACAACCCGGTGGCCAGCCGCGTGCTGCTGCCGGCGGCGCTGGTGCTGCTGACCCTGACCATCGACCTGAAGGGCGTGCTGAAGCTGGGGCCGAAGCTGCTGGTGATGTACGCCGCCGCCTCGATCAGCGTGATGCTCGGCGCGTTCGTCGCCTTCGGGGTGATGGACTTCCTCCATCCCGAGACCGTCGCCGGCGATACCTGGGGCGGCATGGCCGCGCTGGCCGGCAGCTGGATCGGCGGCGGCGCCAACATGATGGCCATGCAGGTGGCGTTCGACGTCGACCAGACCACCTTCAGCCAGTTCGTCGTGGTCGACGTGGCGGTCGGCTATGTATGGATGGCGGTGCTGATCTTCCTCGCCAACCGTGCGCAGGCGATCGACGCGCGCACCGGCGCCGATACGCGTGCGATCGAGGAACTGAAGGAGCGCCTGGCCAGTTACCAGAAGCAGCATGAGCGGGTGACCACACTGACCGACCTCATGGTCATCCTTGCCATCGCCTTCGGCACGGTGGGCCTGGCCCATGCGGTCGCGGGCCCGGCATCGGCGTGGTTCGGCAACTTCGAGTGGGCCAGGCAGGTCAGCCTGCACGAGCCGTTCGTCTGGGTGGTGGTGCTGTCCACCTTCGTCGGCCTGGGCCTGAGCCTGACCCGCGCGCGCGCGCTGGATGGGGCGGGTGCCTCGAAGATCGGTTCGCTCTTCCTGTACATCCTGATCGCCTGCATCGGCATGCAGATGGACATCGGCAAGCTGGCCGACAAGCCCTGGCTGCTGGCCCTGGGCCTGATCTGGATCCTGGTCCACATCGTGCTGCTGGCGCTGCTGGGCAAGCTGCTGCGGGTACCGTTCTTCTATTTCGCCATGGGTTCGCAGAGCAACATCGGCGGCCCCGCCTCGGCGCCGGTGGTCGCCTCGGTGTTCCATCCCTCGCTGGCGCCGGTTGGCGCGCTGCTGGGCGCGCTGGGCTATGCCACCGGGACGGTGGCGGCCTACGCCGTCGGCATCGTGCTGCGGTCGATGGCCGGGGGCTGATCGCGGGACGCGGGACAAGGCCGGGCAAGGCGGGGGAAGCGCCGCCCCGCGCCGCGGTGGATCGCGAACACCCCGCCTAGTGGTGGATCCCGCGTTGCGGCTGCGCAGTAAGCGCGGGCTGCTGTAACGGTTGCGCCAGGTCCTGTTCGCGCAGGTCCAGGGCGCTGGCCCGGGCGGGGACGTGGCTGGCCTGGGCGAGGTCGACCTGGCTGCGCAGTTGCGCGGGGTCGTGCAGGCTGCCCTGCACCGAGAACACGCTGGTTCCGTGGCGGGAGGCCAGCACGTGGTCGATCCGCTGCAGGCCATCGGCGCCGGCACGCGCGGCAACGCCGGCTGCGGCGTTCAGGAAGTTCTCGTCTGCTTCGAGCCCGAGCCGGTCCCGCTG
>SEHC01000574.1 GCA_004173415.1 Lysobacteraceae bacterium | reverse complement strand
TCGCAGGCGGCCACCGAGAAGCGCGGCAGCTTCCGCGGCTGGACGCTGCTGCTGGCGATCGCCGCCTTCTCGCTTTCGTTGCTGGGCGCCTTCCTGGTCCGTTCGGGCGTGCTGACCAGCGTGCACTCCTTCGCCGCCGACCCGACCCGCGGCCTGTTCGTGCTGATCTTCCTCGGCCTGGTGATCGGCGGCTCGCTGGTCCTGTACGTGTTGCGCGTGCCGCGACTGGAGCAGGGCGCGCCATTTGCCGCGAGTTCGCGCGAGACCCTGTTGCTGGCCAACAACCTGCTGCTGGCCTCGGCCTGCGGCATGGTCCTGCTCGGCACCCTGTATCCGTTGCTGGCCGATGCGCTGGAACTGGGCAAGATCTCGGTGGGGCCGCCCTACTTCGGCCTGCTGTTCCTGCTGTTGATGGCGCCGCTGGTGCTGTTGCTGCCGTTCGGCCCGCTGAGCCGCTGGCAACGCGAAGAGCCGTCGCGGCCGCTGCGGATGCTGGCGCCGTGGGCGGCGCTGGCCCTGGTGCTGGGCGCGATCGCCTACTTCAGCGCCACCCAGGGACCGTGGAAGACCGCGGCCGGCGTCGCCGCCGGCAGCTGGGTATTGCTGGGCACCCTGCGCTTCGTGTGGACGCGGTTCCAGGCCAAGGGCAAGCGCTTCACCGCCGAGATGCTGGGCATGGTCCTGGCCCACGGCGGCATCGCCGTGTTCCTGGTCGGGGCGCTGCTGGTCGAGGCGCTGAACGTGCAGCGCGAACTGGCCATGCAGCCCGGGCAGACCGTGGAAATCGGCGGCCATGGCTTCCGCTACCAGGGCGTGGACGAAATCCGCGGCCCCAACTACCTGGCCACGCGCGGCCACGTGCAGGTGCTCCGCGGTGGGGAACCGCTGGTGCTGCTGCATCCTGAAAAGCGCGCGTATGCCAGCGGCGGTCAGGTCATGACCGAGGCCGGCATCCGCCCGGGTCTGTTCGGCGACATATACGTGGCCATCGGCGAATCGCTGGGCGGCGAGGCCCGCGCGGTGCGCGTGCACATCAAGCCGTTCGTGCGCTGGATCTGGCTGGGCGCCGCGCTGATGGCCCTGGGCGGCTTCGTCGCCGCCACCGATCGACGCTTCCGCAAGGCAAAGGACACCCCATGAGCCAGCCCGACCCCACCGCGAAGAAGATCCCCGCAGGCGCCTTCGTGTTCGCCGCGGTGATCATCGTCCTGTTCTTCCTCGGCCTGATGGGACTGCTGTATTACGGAGTCAAGCAGTCCGATCGCGCCAACCGCGATGCCCTGCCCTCGCCGCTGATCGGCAAGCCCGCGCCGGCCTTCGACCTGCCGCTGCTGCACGAACCGGGCAAGCGCTTCACCCTGGCCGA
>SEHC01000109.1 GCA_004173415.1 Lysobacteraceae bacterium | reverse complement strand
TGGCCGCCACCCAGGCCGGCGCCGCGATGGCGGCCGACCGCGTCGATCTCGTCGATGAAGATGATGCACGGCGCGTGCTTCTTGGCCTGGTCGAACATGTCGCGCACCCGGCTGGCGCCGACGCCGACGAACATCTCGACGAAGTCCGAACCGGAAATGCTGAAGAACGGGACCTTGGCCTCGCCGGCGATGGCCTTGGCCAGCAGGGTCTTGCCGGTGCCGGGCTGGCCGACCATCAGCACGCCGCGCGGAATCTTGCCGCCCAGCTTCTGGAACTTGCCCGGGTCGCGCAGGAACTCGACCAGTTCGCTGACTTCCTCCTTGGCTTCGTCGCAACCGGCGACGTCGGCGAAGGTGACCTTGACCTGGTCCTCCCCCTGCAGCTTGGCCCGCGACTTGCCGAAGGACATGGCGCCCTTGGCTCCGCCGCCGCCGCCCTGCATCTGGCGCATGATGAAGATCCAGAAGCCGATGATCAGCAGGACCGGCAGGAAGTTGAGCAGGATCGCGCCCAGCGAGATGCCGCTCGACGGCTCCTCCTGGGACATGGCCACGTTCTTGTTGCGCAGCACGTTGACCAGTTCGCGGTCGTAGGGGCCGATGGTCGTGGCCTGCTGGCCGTTGCCGAGCTTGTAACGCACTTCGGTCACGTTGCCGCGGGCGTCGCCGGTGAAAATGACTTCCTGCACGGCGCCGTTGTCCACCTGGTCCAGGAATTCGGAGTAGGTGGTCCGTTGCGCGGCCGCGGCGCCCATCTTCGGCGAAAAACTCTGGAACACCACCATCAGCACGACGGCGACGACTACCCACAGCAACAGATTCTTGGTCAAGCCGTTCATGCTAAATGACTCCGGTGTTCCTGGTATTTACGACAGTCTGGCGATCCAGACTACAACGAACCGCATTACTTGATGTTCACCAGCTTGCCCTGCCCCAGCGCATAGACCTCCGGTGACCGCTTGCGTGACGCATCCGGCTTGCGGATGACCACTTTTTCGTACCGTCGCCGCAGTTCACGCACGTAGTCATCGAAACCCGTGCCCTGGAAAAGCTTGATCAGGAACGCTCCTCCCGGTTTCAGGTGGCCGTCGGCGAAGTCCATCGCCAATTCAGCCAGATGCATCATGCGCGGCTGGTCGACCGCGTCCACACCACTCTTATTGGGGGCCATATCCGACAGCACAAGGTCCACCGGCTGGCCGTTCAACATTCCTTCCAGGCTCGATAGGACGTCCTCGTCCCTGAAATCCCCATGGAGGAAGTCGACCCCGGCCAGGCTGGGCATTTCCAGGATATCCATGGCCACCACCCGGCCACTTTCGCCCAGCGCCTTGCGCACGAACTGGGACCAGCCGCCGGGCGCCGCGCCAAGGTCGACCACGACCATGCCCGGCCGCAGCAGCCGGTCGCGCTCGATCAACTCTTCCAGCTTGTAGGCGGCGCGGGAGCGCAGGCCTTCGGCCTGGGCCTTCTTCACGTAAGGGTCGGCGAAGTGCTCTTTGAGCCAGCGTTGGCTGCTTTTGCTGCGGGTGGCCATAAGGTCGTGGGGCTTCCCGGACGTCGGCGCGCGCGGGCGCGGAGAGCAGGGAAAGAGATCGGGGGGAGGGCCGCATGATACCCTGAAGCCCCTTCCCGCCCGTACCGCAGCGCATGTCCACAGCCTTGACCTCCAGCCAGACCCGCTTCCTTCGCGGCCAGGCGCACGACCTCAGGGCCCTGCTGCAGATCGGCGCCAAAGGCCTGACCCCCGCGTTCCTGACCGAGCTGGATGCCGTGCTCGAACAGCACGAGCTGGTCAAGGTGAAGATCGGCGCCGAGGACCGTGAAGCGCGGGACGCCATGATCGGCGAGATCGTGGAGAAATCGGCGGCGGCGCTGGTCCAGCGCATCGGCCACGTGGCCGTGCTCTACCGGCCCAGCAAGGACCACCGCCAGATCGTGCTTCCGCGCAAGTAAGCCCGGGCAGCGCAACCGCTGCCACCGCACGCGAGCCACGACCCATGCAGCTGAACCACGAACGCCCCGATTACGCCTACGCCCTGCGTACCGCCGATGGTCGCAGCGCAAGGGTCAACGACCGCGTGCTGGAGGCCAGCTTCATCCTGTCCCCGGACCAGCTGATCGAAGACTGGCCGGTCATCGATGCCGCCGGACTGGTGGCCGGCGACCTGGACCCGCTGCTGGCGCTTGGCCCCGAGCTGATCCTGCTGGGCACTGGCGAGCGGCAGTTGTTCCCCCCGGCGTCGGTGATGGCCGCCTGCCTGACCCGCGGCATCGGCATCGAGGTCATGGCCAATCCTGCCGCTGCCCGCACCTTCAACGTGCTGGCCGGCGAAGGCAGGCGCGTGGTCGCGGGATTCCTGCTGGCCCGGCCGGACCAGGCCGAAACGCCACAACGGTGACCAGGATCCGGGCCCGCCTGGTTGCTGGCCCTGCTTCGGGGTTGCGCGCGCTGCGCGCCTGGCGACAGGTTCCAGCCATGGTCGGCCTCTCCACACGCCAAGATGCCGCCGAGTAGCGGGCAATACCTGGACCGCCACGGCGTCGCCGATGCATCGACCTCCCGGCCGCGGCCGACAAAATCACCCGCCCCTGCGAGTACCGGGGAAAGAAGGGACCAGCGCTGACGCTGGGCCTGCGCTTCCAAGCCGACACCCGGATCCACCTGATACCTCCGGTTTCCGCACCTGGGGCGCGGACCACAACTCGGTCAGACCTGCCGTGAAACCGGGCGCCTGAGAGGCCGCGACCCGTCAGCGCCTGGGCAGGTACTGCAGCGGATCCACCGGCTTGCCGTTGTAGCGGATCTCGAAGTGCAGCATGTCGCGCGACGCGCCGCTGCGCCCCATTTCCGCGATCTGCTGGCCCGCCTTGACGTTCTGGCCTTCGTTCACCAACCGCTTCCGGTTATGGCCGTACGCGGACAGCCACGATTCGCTGTGCTTGATGATGACCAGTTCTCCGTATCCGACCAGGCCGCCACCGGAGTACACCACCACGCCGTCGGCGCCTGCACGCACTGCCTGCCCACTGCTGCCGGCGATGTCGACACCCTGCTTGGACGCATCGCCGGCACTGAACCTGCCGATCACCGCGCCATCCGCCGGCCAGCGCCAGCTGAAGCCACTGCTGATGGGGGACGGGGCAATCGCCGGCGCAGCCGGGGGGTTAGTCGCCCGGGTGGCCGACGGCGCAGGCCTGGCGGGCACCTGGGTGGTAGCCTCCGGACGCGCCGCGACGCTGGAGGATCCCCGGTCACCTGCCGAGGGATACAGGCGCAGGCTCTGCCCCGGGTAGATCGTGTACGGCGCATTGATCCGGTTCCAGCTGGCCAGGTCGCGGAAATCGATGCCATTGCGGAATGCCAGCCCATACAGGGTGTCGCCCCGCTGGACCTGCACGGTGGCTCCGTACTTGGGCTTGGAAACGATGCGCTGCGAGCTGCCTGCGGTGCTGCCCTCACGGCTCACCGTGCTGGAACAGGCGGCCAGCGCCAGCGCCAGGCAAGCCAGCATCAGGGCCGCGGCGGTGGACTGGGCGTTAGGTACGGTCTTGGTCATGCGTGATCTCGTTTCCTCCAGTGGCCAGGCGCCGGGGCGTGGATCCATGGCCACCATGGCGCTCGCGTGCGATCAGGGTGCTCATCCGGACAACTTCTGGAACAACTCGCGTACCGCGACCCCGCCCCCGCCGATCAGCAGCCCGAAGTAGACGATCGTGGCGATGTTGGACAGGTGACCGAGCAGGATGGCGACTCCATCGCGCTGGATCATCCCTATCGCATAGAACAGCAGCGCCAAGCCGGGCAAGGTATTGCTGAACGGGATGAAGCCAAACGGCGCCATCAGCAATAACGCGGCGAGGATGAATGCAAGGTTATTGAACAGGCCTTGCGCCCGGCCGGCGACGAACAGGCGCAGGCGATGCGGGCGGCTTATCTTCTCAAGGCGCTTCACCCACACCATGCCGCGCAACAGGCCCGGGCGCAGTTTGTCGGCGGGCAATGCCTTGTGCTTGAGCCGTGCGGGCAACCATAAAGGCTTGCCCACCAACCGGCTGATGCCCACCAGCAGGATCGCGGCGCCGAACACCGTGCTGACGCCGGGGATCGAGACAGGAATCAGGAACACCAGGGTCAAGAGGATCGTCAGCAGCAGCAGCCCATCCTCGCCGAACCTGTCCAGCAGGTTGCCCAGGGTCAGGCTGTCTTCGGGGAGGTCGTCGATGATCGCCGCGATCTGCTCACCTAGCGCCGGCGCTTCACCTCCCTGCTTGTCCGCCTGTCCGCCGCTCGATTCCATTCTCTTCTGGTCCAGTGTTGCGGGAGTTTGCTCCGGCAGGCTCAATCGAGCGTACCGGACAGGAGTGGCACGAATACCACGGGGGCCAATACCTGCTCGTCAACACTGCCGTCGGCGAGCTTGGTCAGCTTCAGCAAGGATTGCGCCGACGCCCCGCCCACCGGCGCGACCAGGCGCCCGCCGACCGCCAGCTGGTCGATCAGCGCGTTGACCAGCGCCGGCGCCGCCGCGGTGACGATGATTGCGTCGTAAGGGGCGTGCTCGGGCCAGCCGATGCGGCCGTCGTCATGCTTGCTGCGCACGTTCATGCCCAACTGGCGCAGGCGCTTGCGTGCCTGTCGCAGCAGGTCGCCGATGCGCTCCACGGTATAGACCTCGAGTCCCAGGGCCGCGAGGATCGCGGCCTGGTAGCCGGAGCCGGTGCCGATCTCCAGCACCCGCTTGGGCGCACCATCCAGCAAAAGCGCTTCGGTCATGCGCGCCACGACCCATGGCTGGGAAATGGTCTGGCTGTGCCCGATCGGCAGGGCGGTGTCTTCGTAGGCGCGCATGGCCAGCGCCTCGTCCACGAACAGGTGGCGCGGCACCGTGCGTACTGCGTTGAGCACGTTCTCGTCGCGGATCCCGGATTCGCGCAGGCGTTCGACGAGGCGGTCGCGTACCCGTTGCGAAGTCATTCCCTGGCCGACCGCTTGCGGTTGCAGGCGCAGCCGTGGGGTCATGCCGACACCTCCAGCGAGGCGCTGAGGCCACCGACCCAGCTGGCGACCTTCTCCAGCGCCTGGTAACGGGTCAGGTCGACGTGGATCGGGGTGATGGAGATGAAGCCGGTGCGCACCGCATGGAAGTCGGTGCCGGGGCCGGCGTCCTGCTCCTGGCCGGCCGGACCGATCCAGTACACCGTGCCGCCGCGCGGATCGGGCTGCGGCAGGCAGGCTTCGGAACGATGGCGATTGCCGAGGCGGGTGACCTCGAAGCCCGCCACCTGGTCCCATGCCAGGTCCGGCACATTCACGTTGAGGATGGTGTCGGCAGGCAGCGGATCGGATTTCAGCCGCGCCACGATCTCGACCGCGGCGCGCGCGGCCGTGGCGAAATGGCGGGGCTTGTGGTCGCTGGTGGCCAGCGACATGGCCACTGCCGGCAAGCCCAGAAAGCGCCCTTCCATTGCCGCGGACACCGTCCCCGAATAGATCACGTCGTCGCCCAGGTTGGCGGCATTGTTGATGCCGGACACGACGATGTCCGGCTCGACCTCGAGCATGCCGGTCAGGGCCAGGTGGACGCAGTCGGTGGGCGTGCCCGCCACGCGCCAGGTGTACTCGTCGAGCTTCTTGATACGGATCGGCAGGTCCAGGGTCAGCGAATTGCTGGCGCCGGAGCGGTCGCGGTCGGGAGCGACCACCAGGACTTCATGGCCGGCGGCCCGCAGGCCCTCGGCAAGGATCCTGATTCCGGGGGCGTCAACGCCGTCGTCGTTGCTTACCAGTACGCGCATGGGGTTCCTCAGATTGCGCGTCATGATACCGCAGGGCGACGGTCCCTTCCCGTGGCTGGCGCGCTTGGCGCGCAGCGGCTTGTCCAGGAGGTGAGCCACGCACTAACCTGCTTGCATGGCCACGCAAGCAGATGATGACGACGACGATGCCGCCCTGTTCCGCGAGGCGATAGGGCCGGTCAAGGTCCTGCCGCCGGCAGAGCCGGCGCCAGCAGGACCGAAGCCGCGGCCCAGGGCGCGGATGGCGGAGCGGGACGAGCTCGATGCACGCACGGAATTCCAGCGGGGACTGGATGATTCATCGCTGCTCGCCGCCGGCGACATCCTCAGCTACCGTCGCGACCCGGTATCGCCGCAATTGTTCCAGCGCCTGAGGCGCGGCCGCTTTTCGGTGCAGGACGAACTGGACCTGCATGGTGCCACCACGGTGCAGGCGGAGTCGATGTTGCGCCAGTTCCTTGCCGAGGCGCATGCCCACGAACACGGTTGCGTGCGCATCGTTCACGGCAAGGGCCAGCGCGGCGCTGGCGACGTCCCCGTACTGAAGAACCTGGTCGACCGCATGTTGCGCCATCGCGCAGACGTGCTGGCATTCCATTCGGCACCGGCCGCGCAAGGCGGCACCGGTGCCGTGCTGGTATTGCTGTCCCGTCGTTGAGCGGCAGGGCCTGGCTGGTCAGTCCGGCGCGCTGGCGGTGGCGTTGACCGGTACCCGCTTGTACGGCGGATTGACCCAGACCACGCGGGTGCCGCGCTGTTTGGCGATGTTCTCGACGGTGGCCACGTAGACGGT
>SEHC01000573.1 GCA_004173415.1 Lysobacteraceae bacterium | reverse complement strand
GTCGACCTGTTCGGCGGCATCGACATCCTGGTCAACAACGCCAGTGCGATCTGGCTGCGCGGCGCGCTGGACACGCCGATGAAGCGCTTCGACCTGATGCAGCAGGTCAACGCGCGCGGCAGCTTCCTGTGCGCGCAGGCCTGCCTGCCGCACCTGCTGCAGGCGCCCAACCCGCACATCCTGACCCTGGCCCCGCCCCCGTCGCTGGATCCCAAGTGGTGGGCGCCGCACACCGGCTACACCCTGGCCAAGATGGGCATGAGCTTCGTCACCCTCGGCCTGGCCGCCGAGTTCGGCCCGCAGGGCGTGGCGGTCAACGCGCTGTGGCCGCGCACCCTGATCGCCACCGAGGCGCTGAACATGATCCCGGGCACCGATCCGGCCCATGGGCGCAAGCCGGAAATCATGGGCGATGCCGCCCATGCGGTGCTGGTCCGCGAGGCGCGCGGGTTCTCCGGCAACTTCCTGATCGACGACGAGGTGCTGGCCGCGACCGGCGTCACCGATCTTTCCGGTTACGCGGTGGATGCCTCGCAATCGCTGTACCCCGACCTGTTCCTCGATTGACCCCTCTACTGACTCCTCGACTGACCCATCGGACCCCACGATGAAATACCTGCACGCCATGATCCGCGTCCACGACCTGGACGCCACCAGCAAGTTCTTCACCGAAGGGCTCGGCCTGTCCGAGACCCATCGCATCGACAACGAGGCCGGCCGCTTCACGCTGGTCTACTTCGGCGCACCGGCCAACCCGGAGGCGGAGATCGAACTGACCTACAACTGGCCGGCCGGCGATGGCAGCGCGGCCGAGGACTACGGCAGCGCCCGCAACTTCGGCCACCTGGCCTTCGAGGTGGACGACATCTACGCCACCTGCGCGCACCTGCAGGCCCAGGGCATCACCATCAACCGCCCGCCGCGCGACGGTCGCATGGCCTTCGTGCGCACGCCGGACTCGCATGGCCTTCGTGCGCACGCCGGACCTGATCTCGATCGAGCTGCTGCAGAAGGGCCAGGCGCTGGCGCCGGCCGAACCGTGGGCGTCGATGGCGAACACGGGCGTGTGGTGAGGCGGGCGGACCGCAGCCGGCTTCCAGTATCCACCTCCACGATCTGCATCCACGCTCCAGGAAACCCGACCCCATGACCCGTACCAGCGACCTGCTCGCCGCCGGCAAGCACTACTACCTGCCCGTCTACCGGCCGCGCGAGGTCGTGCTGGAGCGCGGCCGGGGCGCGCGGGTATGGGACAGCGAAGGGGTCGAGTACATCGACCTGTCCGCCGGGATCGCGGTTTGCGGGCTGGGCCACAACGATCCGGACCTGGTCGCCGCGTTGACCGAACAGGCCGGCAAGCTGTGGCACACCAGCAACGTGTTCTACAGCGAACCGCCGCTGCGCCTGGCCGAGGAACTGGTCGCTGCCTCGCGTTTCGCCGCGCGCGTGTTCCTGTGCAACTCCGGCGCCGAGGCCAACGAGGCGGCGATCAAGCTGGTGCGCAAGTGGGCCAGCGCGCAGGGCCGCAGCCCGGACCGGCGCGTGATCGTCACCTTCCGCGGCAGCTTCCACGGCCGCACCCTGGCCACCGTCACCGCGACCGCGCAGCCGAAGTACCAGGAGGGCTATGAGCCGCTGCCCGGCGGTTTCCGCTACGTGGATTTCAACGCCCTGGAGCAGCTGGGCGAGGCGATGGCCGGCGGCGACGTGGCCGCGGTGATGCTCGAGCCGATCCAGGGCGAGGGTGGGGTGATGCCGGCTGCCGGGGGCTTCCTGCGCGGCGTGAGCGAGCTCTGCGACCGGCACCAGGCCCTGCTGGTGCTGGACGAGATCCAGTGCGGCATGGGCCGCACCGGCACGCTGTTCGCGCACTGGCAGGAAGGCGTCGTCCCCGACATCGTGACCCTGGCCAAGGCGCTGGGCGGCGGCTTCCCGATCGGGGCGATGCTGGCCGGGCCGCAGGTCGCCGAGGTCATGCAGTTCGGCGCCCACGGCACCACCTTCGGCGGCAACCCGCTGGCCGCGGCGGTGGCGCGCGTGGCCTTGCGCAAACTGGCCTCGCAGGCGATCGCCGACAACGTGGCCAGGCAATCGCAGGCCCTGCGCGAGGGGCTCGCCTTGATCGACGCGCAGTTCGACCTGTTCTCCGAAGTGCGTGGCCGCGGGCTGATGCTGGGCGCGGTGCTCAGGCCCGAACATGCCGGCCGCGCCGCCGCGATCCTCGACCACGCCGCGGCCCAGGGCCTGCTGTTGCTGCAGGCCGGGCCGGACGTGCTGCGCCTGGTGCCGGCATTGAACATCACCGACGAGGAAGTCGCCGAAGGCCTGGC
>SEHC01000572.1 GCA_004173415.1 Lysobacteraceae bacterium | reverse complement strand
ATCGACACGCCGTAGCTGACGTACAGCTTGGGCGACAGGTACTTGCCGACGCCGAACACCGAGCCGCCGAGGGTCCGCGATTCCAGCACGCCGGCGTCGTCCAGGCCGATCTTCGCCCCCAGTTGCGAGGCCAGCAGGCCGGCGCCGGCGTTGAGCGCGCTGGAAGCGGCATTGATCTTCTGGGTTTCATCGACGCTGGCCGTGTTCAACGAGCGCCCCAGCACCAGGTAGGCCAGCGCCGAGGATTCGTCCATCGCCGGGTTCGACCAGATCGTCGCCTTGGGGTTGCCGGCGCGGCCGGTGACGTCGATGCCGGCGGTGACGCCGGCGCTGACCACTTCGCGCTCGGCGCGGATGTTGATGCGCGGGTCGGAGACCACGTTGTTGCTCCAGGTCAGCTCGCCGCGGGTGATCTGCAGCTTTTGCCCGTAGGCGGCATAACGGCCGTCGACGTCGAGGCGGCCGGTGGCGACCATCTCGCGGCCGGGCCGCGAGCGCACCCGCAGGCTGCCGGCCAGCGAACCATCCAGGCCATAGCCCTTGAGCAGCACCGCATCGCCCACGGTGATGGCCAGGTCCAGGTCCAGGCGCGAACCGGCCGCGCGTTCCGGATCGACCGGATCCAGCACCACCACGTCCTCGGACACCGAGACGCCATCGTCCAGCTTCTCCACGTCGATGCTGGCCGAGGGCACCAGCACCTGGCCGCGGACCTGGATGGTGTTGTCGGCGAAGCGCACCTGCAGGTCCGGCGAAGCCACCGCACGCAGGTCGGTGGTGTCGGCGACGAGGAAATCCTTGCCGCGCACGTTGAACTGCAGCGGCGCGCCTTGCACCTTCCAGTCGAGGGTGCCGTCGACGGCCAGGCTGCCGCCGTTGGCGGTGCCGCCGGTGGAGGACACCGACTTCAGCGTGCCGGCGATGGTGGCGCTGCCGTCGGCCTGCGCCACCAGGTCCACGCTGCCGTCGGTCAGGGTGATGCCGAGCGAGGGCAGTTCGCCCTTGAACTGGCGCAGCTGCGCATCGCCGCTCAGCGCCGGGGTGCCGCGGGTGCCGGCCAGGCCGACGTGGCCACGCAGGTCGCCAGTGGGGCGGACCAGGTCGGGCGAGAACAGCTCCAGCCAGAACAGGCGCGAGTTGTTGAAATAGATGTCGCCCTTCAACGGCGAGAAGTCGTCCCAGCCGGTGGCGATGGTGGCATCGACGTAGCCGTCGCCCTTGAAGCCGGTGCCCAGGCGGCCCTTGATCGCCTGCGGATTGAACTCGGCATCCAGGGTGAAGTTGTCGTAGCGCATGATCTCGCCACGCGCGTTGTTGCCCAGCTTCAGCCCGCCATCGAGCGAGGCCAGGTGCACTTCGCCGACCCAGGCGCTG
>SEHC01000571.1 GCA_004173415.1 Lysobacteraceae bacterium | reverse complement strand
CCGCCCTTCATCTTCGTGCAGATGCCGTACGCGGGCTCCACCCCGGAGGAGGTGGAGCGCACGGTGCTGCGTCCGGTCGAGGAAGCGCTGTCGACGATGAGCGGGATCAAGCGCATCGACGCCAGCGCCAACGCCGATGGCGCGCAGCTGTTCATCCAATTCTCCGACTGGGAGCGCGACGTGGCCATCGCCGCGTCGGAGGCGCGCGAGCGCATCGACGCGATCCGCGACGACCTGCCCGACGACCTGCAGCGCTACCTGGTGCTGAAGTTCTCCACCACCGACCAGCCGGTGCTGCGCGTGCGCCTGGCCAGCGACACCGACCTGACCGGTGCGTACGACATGATCGACCGGGAGTTCAAGCGGCGCATCGAGCGCCTGCCGGGCGTGGCCCGGGTGGAAATCTCCGGGGCCCCGGCCAACGAGGTCGAGATCGCCATCGACCAGGATCGCCTCACCGCCCACAACCTGGGCCTCAACGAGCTGACCACGCGTCTGCAGGCGATCAATTTCTCGGTCTCGGCCGGCACCATCACCGATGGTGGACAGCGCCTGCGGGTGCAGCCGGTCGGCGAGCTAAGCGACCTGCAGCAACTGCGCGATCTGGTCATCGGCAGCAACGGCGTGCGCCTTTCCGACATCGCCGAAGTGCGCCTGAAGCCGGCGCGCATGCCCTACGGCCGTCGTCTGGACGGGCGCAAGGCGGTCGGCATCGACGTGTTCAAGGAACGCAACGCCAACCTGGTGGAGGTGTCTAGCACCGCGCTGCGCGAAGTGGAGGAGATCCGCAAGGAGCCTTCGCTCAACGACCTGCAGGTCAAGATCATCGAGAACCAGGGCGAGAACGTCACCACCTCGCTGCTGGAACTGGCCGAGGCCGGCGGCATCGGCCTGGTCCTGTCGATCGCGGTGCTGTTCTTCTTCCTGCGCCACTGGCCCTCGACCATGATGGTCACCCTGGCCATCCCGATCTGTTTCATCATGACCCTGGGCTTCATGTACTTCGCCGGGGTCACCCTCAACATCCTGACCATGATGGGCCTGCTGCTGGCCATCGGCATGCTGGTCGACAACGCGGTGGTCGTGGTCGAGAGCATCTACCAGGAACGCGAGCGCATGCCCGACCAGCCGCGCCTGGCTTCCATCGTCGGCACCCGCCACGTGGCCATCGCGCTGTCGGCCGGCACCCTGTGCCACTGCATCGTGTTCGTGCCCAACCTGTTCGGCGAGCGCAACTTCCTCAGCATCTACCTGTCGCAGATCGCGATCACCATCTCGGTCTCGCTGCTGGCCTCGTGGCTGGTGGCGATCAGCCTGATCCCGATGCTGTCGGCGCGGATGAAGACCCCGCCGGCGGTCGGCAGCCACACCGGCATCAT
>SEHC01000570.1 GCA_004173415.1 Lysobacteraceae bacterium | reverse complement strand
CCCGCCCTGCACGTGCTGCGCTGGAAGGGCGAGGACCTGGACAAGGTCATCGACGCGATCAACGCCACCGGCTACGGTCTGACCCTGGGCGTGCATTCGCGCATCGACGAGACCATCGAGCGCATCGCCGCGCGGGTCAAGGTCGGCAACGTGTACGTCAACCGCAACCAGATCGGCGCGGTGGTCGGGGTGCAGCCGTTCGGCGGCCAGGGCCTGTCCGGCACCGGCCCCAAGGCCGGCGGCCCGCACTACCTGCCGCGCTTCGCCACCGAGAAGACGGTGACCGTCAACACCACCGCGGCCGGCGGCAACGCCTCGCTGCTGACCCTGGCCGACTGAGCAACGCCTCCAGCGTCCAAAAAAAACCCCGCCGAAGCGGGGTTTTTTTCGTGCCGTGGCCCGATGTCAGAAGCGGTACTGCGCCGACAGGCCGTAGATGTTGGCGCCGCCGGTGAACTTGCCGGCGAGCAGCGCGCCCTGCCCGCTTCCGGCCGAGACCAGCTCCACTTCGGCGTCGTTGATGATCTGGACGCGGGTGAAGCTGCCGCTCAGCGACAGGTTCTCGCTCCAGTCCCAGCTGAAGCCCGCCGAATAGAAGTAGCGGTCGTTGTCCGGCAGGCGCGGGGTGCGATAAGGCCGGCTGACCGGCGCTTCGTCGCGGCCGACGCCCGCGCGGAGGGTCAAGCGGTCGCTGAACTTGTAGTCACCGCCCACCGAATAGAAGTTGGCGTGCTTCCAGTTGTAGTCCTCGGCCGAATCTTCCTGGGCGGGGTTCTCGAAGGTGATGCGGATTTCCTGCAGCGACTTCCAGTCGGTGCGCTGGTGTTCGGCCATCAGCGCCAGCTTGTCGCTGACCTGCCAGGTCACGCTGTAGCTGTCGATGCTGGGCAGGGTCAGCTTGGCGCCGCCGGGGCCGTCCTGGAACTGGCCCGGGCGCAGCGTGCCCAGCAGGCGCACGATGTCGCCCGGCGAACCGGCGACATTGCTGCCGGGCACGGTGAAGTCGGCGTCGCCGGAAATCTCGTGGTCGACCTCGGAACGGTGCGAGTAGCCGATCGACAGGTTCTCGGTCGGGCGGAAATTGAGGCCGGCGATCCAGCCGATGTTGGTGTCGCTGCCCTCGATGGCGACCTTGCCGTCGTTCATCTGCGGACCGATGCCCGGGAAGCCGATGCCGCCCAGCACCGAGCAGGGCAGGCCCAGCTCAGCGGCGCCCTGGCAGGCCGCGGAACCGAAATCGATGGCGTTGGTCAGGGTGACCTCGGCGCGCTCGACGAACAGGCCCGCGCCCACCGACAGGAAGTCGGTGAGGTTCACCGAGGCCGAGAAGGTCAGGTCGACGACTTTGACGTCCGATTCCAGCGCGTGGTAACGGCCAAC
>SEHC01000108.1 GCA_004173415.1 Lysobacteraceae bacterium | reverse complement strand
GTCCATACCGTTTGGCCCGACGCAGCCTGGCACTCCGCCCGCGTCGCAAGCGGGGGACTGATCGAATTGTTCAAACGGTTCAGGCGAAATTCCCAGCTCGGCATCCTCGTCCTGCTGGGAGCGACAACCTCTTTCACCCTGGCCTTGTTCGGGGCCTACCGACTGTGGAGCGCCGACTGGGCGGCGGCGGCCATCGACCTGGGCATGGTCGCGCTGATCCTGGCGCCGGTGCTCTATGCGATGCGCAGCGGCAACACGGGGGGCGCCGGGGCATTCCTGTGCGCAGTCAACAGCCTCGGCTGCACCGCCGCATGCCTGGTCATCGGGCCGGTGGCGCTGCCCTGGATCTACCTGGTGATGATGACCAATTTCTTCATCGCCGGGCCGCGCCAGGCGCTGGTATGCAACCTGCTGCTGGTGCTGGCGGTGATGCTGATGCCGGGCCTGTTCGCGTCGGCCCTCGAAGCGATTTCGGTCGCCGTCACCTCTGCGCTGGTCACTCTGTTCGCCTACCTGTTCGCGCTGCGGGTCAGCAACGACCAGCAAGTGCTGGAGGAGATGGCCTCGCTGGATGCGCTGACCGGGTTGCCGAACCGCCGGACCATGGAGCATGCGCTGGAGGATGCGGTGGCCCGGAATCGCGGCGGCACCGAGGCCTTCGGCTTGCTGATCCTGGACATCGACCACTTCAAGGAAGTCAACGACAGCTACGGGCATGCCGCCGGCGATGCCGCCATCGCCGACCTCGCCGCGATCCTCAAGTTCGAGATGCGCCGGCAGGACCGCGTGTTCCGTTTCGGCGGCGAGGAGTTCGTGGTCCTGTTGCGGGTCGACACGCCCGAGGGCCTGTGGGCGGCGAGCGAACGCCTGCGCCTGGCCGTACGCAACGCGCTGCGCGGGCCGGGCGGGCGGATCACGGTTTCCCTGGGCGGGGCGATGGCCGGTGACGAGGAGCGCTGGCAGGAATGGTTCTCGCTGGCCGACGCGGCCCTGTACCGGGCCAAGAACAACGGTCGCGACAGCTCCTTCATCGGTGGCTCCTCCGCGCCGACGCCGGCTGTTGCTGCCGACGGCAGCTAGTGCGGCTGCCGGCAGGTTCGCGCGTGCGCAAGATCCTCCACATCGACATGGACGCCTTCTATGCGTCGGTGGAGCAACGCGACGACCCGGCGTTGCGCGGCAAGCCGGTGGTGGTGGCCTGGCGGGGCGCCCGTTCGGTGGTGTGCGCGGCCTCGTACGAGGCGCGCGTGTTCGGGGTGCGCTCGGCGATGCCGGCGATGCGCGCCGAGCGCCTGTGTCCGCAGGCGATCTTCGTGCCGCCGGATTTCGTCCGCTACAAGGCCGCGTCCAGGGCGATCAGGGAAATCTTCCTGCGCCACACCGACCTGGTCGAACCGCTGTCGCTGGACGAGGCCTACCTCGACGTCACCGAGCCGAAGACCGATTTCCCCAGTGCCACCGCCATTGCCGAGGAGATCCGCCGGCAGATCCGCGAGGAGACTTCGTTGACCGCCTCGGCGGGCATCGCGCCGAACAAGTTCCTGGCCAAGATCGCCTCCGACTGGCGCAAGCCCGATGGCCAGTTCGTGATCCGTCCGCCGCAGGTCGAGGCCTTCCTCGCGCCGTTGCCGGTCGCCAGGATCCCGGGCGTGGGCAAGGTCATGCAGGGCAGGCTTTCCGCGCAGGGCATCGAGCGGGTCGGCGACCTGCTCGCCTATCCGATCGACGAGCTGCAGCGCCACTTCGGCAGTTTCGGCGCGGCACTGTATCGCCGCGCGCGCGGCATCGACGAGCGGCCGGTGCAGCCCGACCAGCCGGTGCAGTCGATCTCGGCCGAGGACACCTTCGAACATGATGTGCCGCTCGCGGAACTGGCGCCGACGATCCGCCGCCTCGCCGGCAAGACCTGGGAGGCCTCGCGCAAGACCGAGCGCGTGGGGCGCACCGTGGTGCTGAAGCTGAAGACCTCGCATTTCAGGATCCTCACCCGCAGCCATACGCCGGAGGCGCCACCGGCTTCGCTGGATACCCTGACCGACATCGCGCTGTCGCTGTGCGGACGCGTCCAGGAGCCGGAAGGCACGCTGTACCGGCTGGTCGGGGTTGGGCTGGGTGGCTTCCGCGAGCGCGACGAAGCCCTGTCGCAGGGTTCGCTGTTCGACCAGCCGCGAGGCGAACCGGCGCCGGGCTGATCCGGTGCGGCCCCCCCTGCACGGGACCTTTGCCAGGCCGGCCATAGACGACAGGCCGGCTTACCCTCCCGTTCGACAATCACCTACGGAGAAGAATTTGGAATTCCCCTACTCGCTGGTCGTGTTCGACCTGGACGGCACCCTGGTCGACAGTGCCTCGGACATCTCCGAAGCGGTGAACCGCACGCTCGTGGACTGGTCGTTGCCGCGCGTGGAGGAGGCGCTGATCCGTGGCTGGATAGGCGACGGCGCCCGCGCACTGGTGGCCAGTGCGTTCGCGCATGCCGACCGGGCGATCGACCTGGACCAGGTGATGCCGGGTTTCATGGTCCATTACGCCGACTGCCTGCTGCTGTATCCGACCGTGTACCCGGGTGTGGTCGAAACCCTGCAGGCCTTGCGCGCGCACGGCGTGGAGCTGGCCATCTGCACCAACAAACCGGAGCGCTTCGTGCGGCCGCTGCTGGAAGCACTGCAGTTGGGCGGGTATTTCGAATGCATCGTCGGCGGTGACACCCTGGCCGAGCGCAAGCCCAGCGCGCAGCCGCTGCTGCACGTGGTCGCGCATTTCGGCCTGCAGCCCGGGAAATGCCTGATGGTTGGCGATTCGGCCACCGACCTGCAGACCGCGGTGGCCGCGCAGGTGCCGATGGCGCTGGTGACCTACGGCTACCTGCGCGGATTGGATCCGCGCTCGGTGCCCGGGGTCATGGTCATCGACGACATGCGCCAGTTGCTGGGCTAGGGGCTTTTCGCGCCGGCAGCCCGCTCCGCCCCCGGCTTCGCGGCGCATGGAAGGCACGCGCGGCGCGCGCGCGTGCCGGCAGGCCACTCAGAGGGACGGCTGATAACGCAGGCTCAGGCCATACTCGCGGCCCGGCTGGTTGTACCAGGCGATGGTTTCGTACCGGCGGTCGAACACGTTGGACGCGCGCGCCTGCACGGTCCAGTGCGGATGGAAGGCGTATTCCAGGCGCAGGTCCAGGGTGCCGTAACCGGCCAGGCGCACGCTGTTGGCCAGGTCGTCGTAGCGGCGGCTGGCGCCATTGCCGGTGAGGCCGAGGCGGAAGTCGCCGAGGCCTGCCAGGGCGATGTCGAAGGTGAACTCCGCGCCGCGGATGCGGGCCTCGTCCACGTTCAGGCCGATGCCCAGGTAGTCCGGCGGCGGGTACACGAACACGATCAGGTCGTCGATGCGGGTTTCGAAGACATTGAAGCTCCAGCTCCACTGGTCGCGGTACTGGGCCAGGCCCAGGTTCACGCTCCTGGATTGCTCCGGCTTCAGGTTCGGGCTTTCCGAGCCGGGGTAGTACAGGTCGTTGAAGGTCGGCGCCTTGAAGCCGGTGCCGTAAGAGGCATTGAGGCGCAGGCCGTTGCCCAGGGCCATGCCCCAGCCGGCGCTGCCGGTCAGGTGGTCGCCGAACTGCTCGTTGTCGTCGTTGCGCAGGCTCGCCTGCAACTGGTGGGCGCCGAAACGGCCCTGGTACTCGACGAACACGCCGGTGTTGTCGCGGCTGCCGACGCTGAAATCGGTGCTGCTGCTGACCCGGTCCTGCTGCCAGTCGCCGCCGGCGCTGAGCAGCTGTCCTTCGGCGAGGGTGTAGTCGGCCTGCACCGTGGCGGTATCGCGGCGGGTGTCGAAGGTGTTGACGTAACCGCGTGCTCCGGTAAGCGGGTCGCGGTAGTAGGCATCGGACTGGTCGTCGGCGCGGCCCGCCTGGAGCGCCAGCTTCAGCCGTTCGCCGGCCGACCAGGACAGCCTGGCGCCGGCCACGCGCTGGACGTTCTCGGCTTCATTGCCACCGAAGGAGCTGCTGTCGTATTCGTTGCTGGCGTTGGCATCCAGGAAGTGGCCTTCCAGGGTCAGTGCCTGGGTCACCTCCACGCCGCCCCGCAATGACACCGACACGTTGCGATAACCGTCATCGTCGGGTTCGTCGGCGAAGCAGCCCTGGAAAACCGGGAAGCCGGCGCCGCGGCAGGCGTTGATGCCGTCGGTCTGCTGGTAGCCGGCCTGGGCGCTGATCCAGCCGCGTTCGCCACGGTTGCTGAAACCGGCGCTGGCTTCACGCAGCCGGTGGCTGCCGGCGCCGACGCGGAAATTGGGCGCGAAGCCATCGCCGCCCTTGCGGGTGAAGATCTGGATCACGCCGCCGATGGCCTCCGAGCCGTACAGGCTGGACCGCGGGCCGCGGACGATCTCGATACGATCGATCTGGTCGACCGGCAGGTCCTGGAACGAGGCCAGCCCGGCGCTGGCCGAGCCGATGCGGACGCCATCGACCAGCACCAGCACGTGGTCGGATTCGGTGCCGCGCATGAACACCGTGGTGAGCTTGCCCAGGCCGCCCTGGTTGGTCAGGTTGATGCCGGCGCGGCCCTTCAGCAGTTCGGGCAGGGAACGGGCCTGGCTGCGCTCGATGGCTTCGCGGTCGATCACCTGCGTCGGCACCAGGCTGTCGACGATGGCGACGCTGGTGCGCGTGCCGGTCACCACGACCTCGTCCAGGGTGGTGGCGTCGGCGGACAGCGCCGCATGCGCAAACGAGGGAAGCGCCAGGCCGATGGCCAGGGTGAGCGCGTGGAGCGTGGGGGTGCTGGGAAAACGGTACTGCTGCATGTTCGACTTCTCCGGCCGCGCACGACCCGTACGCGGCATGGCTTGATGGAGTCGCAAGCAGGGGGAAGGCAAACGGGAGGCCGCAGCACGGACTGCCGCCGCAATGCCCGCCGCATCGCAACCAGTGGACTCCAGGGCCGGTCTCCGGGCTTGCGAATGAGGGTCATGGACACTCGACCGTGGCGCCTTCCCATGCCTGTGCACAGTGGCGGATGCCGCGGCTTTCTTCGCTTACCGTTGCGGGGGCAGCGCCGGACTGTCCTTCCGACCTGGGTCGGGGAGTCACCGGCTTCCCGTTTCAACCCGTTGGCGCGTGCCGCCGGGTCACCTTGAAGCGTGCGCAGTGTAAGCCATGGCGGACGCTGGAACCTAGCCGCGAGGATCAGTCGGAGTCGCCGCCGCGGGCGTCGAACAAGCCTGGGTCGGGCATGGCTTCGTATTGCTGCTCATGGTGCGTGGTGGTCACCGGCGAGGCCGCGGGGCGTCCGCGCGGCGGCGGCAGCAGGGCGGCGGCGGCTTCGTACTCGGCGACCAGCAGCTGGCGTCGCTGCTCGGGCACTTCCTGCCAGTGGCAGTCGGCCAGCGCGCCTTCCAGCGCATACAGCAGGTTGAGGCTTGGGCGGAAGCCGGCGCGCTTGACCCGCATGAAGGCTTCCACCGGGCCGGCGCTGACGATGTCGGCCTGGCTGCGCAATCCCACCTGGCGCAACCACGCCGCGGACTTCGGGCCGATGTTGCGCATCTTCACGACGGTCATGGCAGTGACTCCTGGAACACGCGGGCGATGGCTTCGAGGCCTTGCTGGTCTTCCTCGTCGAACCGGGCGATGCGCGGGCTGTCCAGGTCGAACACCCCGATCAGGCGGTCATCGCGGACCAGCGGCACCACCAGCTCCGAACGCGACGCGGCGTCGCAGGCGATGTGCCCGGGAAAGGCATCGACATCGGCCACGCGCTGGGTCTTGCGGGTGCTCGCCGCAGCCCCGCAGACGCCCTTGTCCAGGGCGATGCGCACGCAGGCCGGCTGGCCCTGGAAGGGACCCACCACCAGTTCGGTGCCATCGTAGAAGTAGAAGCCGACCCAGTTGAGGTCGGGAAGCGCGTGGTAGACCAGGGCGGCCAGGTTGGCCGCGTTGGCGATGCGGTCCGGCTCGCCGTGGGTCAACGCCCGGGCTTGTGCGACCAGCTGTGCATACTGCTCCGGCTTGCTGCCGGACAGGGTATGGGTGGCGAAGGACATGGGCCCGATTCTATCCCTTTCATGAGCGTGGCGTTCCGCGCAGGCGCGACCTGCCAGCCCTCGTGAGTGATGGCGGCGGAGTAACCTGAGTAATGTAAATAAACGCCATTGGAGAACGGCAACGGACATGGGCCTGCAGATCAACCCGCCTTGCATCAACCCGCTTTACATCACCGGCACCGACACGGGCATAGGCAAGACGGTCGCTTCCACTGCGTTGCTGCATGCGCTGCGGGCCAGGGGCTGGCGCGCGGTCGGCATGAAACCGCTGGCCAGCGGCTGCGTGGACAGCGTCGAGGGGCTGCGCAATGACGATGCGATGGCCTTGCTCGAAGCCAGTGACCCGCGTCCGGCCTATTCGGACCTCAACCCCTATGCGCTGCCGCTGCCGCTGGCGCCGGAAATCGCGGCGCGGGAGGCCGGCATCGTGATCCGGATGGAGTTGATCACCGCGGCCTTCGCGCGCCTGCGGTCGGTGGCCGACACGGTGGTCGTGGAAGGCGTCGGCGGCTGGGCAGCGCCGCTGTCGGCGACGCTGGACCAGGCCGACGTGGCGCGCGCGCTGGAACTGGAGGTGGTGATGGTCGTCGGCATGCGCCTGGGCTGCCTCAACCATGCACGGCTGACCGCGCGGGCCGTCGAAGCCGACGGTTGCCGGCTGGTCGGCTGGATCGCCAATCATGTCGACCCGGGCATGGAGCACCAGGACGACAACTTCCAACTGCTGCAGCGGCGCCTGCACGTGCCCTGCTGGGGGCGCCTGCCGTACCAGCAGATCCCCGACCCGCGGGCATTGGCCGGGCGACTGGAGCGGGTAGACGGCTAGCCCCGCGGCGCCGGTAGATTCGATCGGCGATCCATCGCCAGCGATCACCGCACCGGCCTTTCCATGCCTGCCCGCGCAAAAAAAAACCCGGCTGCGTGAGCGGCCGGGTCGATTGCGCGGAGGGAGGGTTCCGCGCAGAGAGCAGTGCAGTGTTGCCGTTACTTGCCCTTGGCGGCCTTGGTCGCCTTGGCCACGGTGTCCTGGGCGGCTTCGCTGGCGGCTTCGAACTGACCCTTGGCCAGCTGGCCAAGGGCCTCGTTGGTCTTCAGGCTCAGGCCGATCACTTCCTGGCCGGCAGCGGCGAGGCGCTCGGCGTTTTCCTTGGCGACCTGCAGGCCCTTCGGCCACACGGTCTTGTAGCTCTCGACGTCGCGGACTTCGGCCAGCTGGCCGAAGAATGCCGAAGTGGCTTCGAGGTTCTTCTCGAAGGTCTTCAGCTGCACGCCGAAGATGCTCTCGGCATTTTCCAGGGCCAGGCGGTTGGCACGCGCGGCGGCCGCCGAGAACTGCTGGGTGAAGGCGGTGAACTGTTCGTTGATCTGGGCGGACATGGTTGATCTCCTGACGGGATTTACGTTTTGTTGCGACGCAGCATACGTGGCTGTTTGTTGCATTGCAACAAGTCGCATGCGGCAGCCGACGAACGGTCAGGATCCGTTTAAAATCAAACGCTTGTATGGATGGGCGTCGGCCCGTTCGTGGACCGGTCCCGGTCCACTGCTGTACTAACACCCGGGGGTTACTGCCTGTGACCGGCCTCAGCCGCGATAGCGGCAGCCGGAGGTGCAGGTCTCGTGGATCACGATTTCGCTCAGCGCCGGCAGCGCGGGCTTGAGCCGCTCCCAGACCCAGATCGCCAGGCGCTCGCTGGTCGGGTTGTCCAGCCCTTCGATCTCATTGAGATAGTGGTGGTCCAGCTGCTCGTAGATCGGCTTGAACGCGGCCTTGATGTCGCCGAAGTCCATGATCCAGCCAGTCCCGGCGCCGGGTTCGCCGCCCACGTGGACCTCGATGCGGAACGAATGCCCATGCAGCCGCGCGCACTTGTGCCCGGGCGGGACGTTGGGGAGCCGGTGCGCGGCTTCCAGGGTAAAGATCTTGAAGATGTCCATGGGCGGCATTGTAGGGTGGAGATGAGGCAACGAAGGCGAACCTTCGGCATATAAACCGTCGGCAGTGAATCGAAAGGTCGGCATGCCGGCGAATGCCGGGACCCAACTATCGGTGACAAGGTGTTCCTGCGTACTGATTGCGGCGGGCCAGCTTGGGTCCCGGCGTTCGCCGGGATGACGGTCCAGATTTATTTGGCGCCATGGTGAAATTCATTGGCGCGACACAAAAAAGAGCCGGCCCGAAGGCCGGCTTTCCACACAACCGCTAACGATCGATCAGCGTGCCGGACGTGCACCCTGGCGGTACGGGTTCGGGCTGCGCGCGCCATCGCGCTGTCCGCCGCCGGGATTGCCGGCGGTGCGCTGCTTCGGGCCGGCATGCGCATGCCGCGGCGCATCCGAATGCGGGCGACGCGCGGTGTTGGCGCGGCGCGGGGCATTGTTGCCGCCCGGACGTTCGTTGGGCGGGTTGTCGTTGCCCCAGCGGATCGGACGGATCGGCTCGAAGCCAGGCACGTCGCGGATCTCCACGTCGCGCTTGAGCATGCGGGTGATCGCACGCAGCAGCTTGGCCTCGTCCTGGGCAACCAGCGAAATCGCTTCGCCCTGCGACCCGTTGCGGCCGGTGCGGCCGATCCGGTGCACGTAGTCCTCGGCGACCATCGGCAGGTCGAAGTTGATCACCGTCGGCAGCTGGTCGATGTCGATGCCGCGCGCGGCGATGTCGGTGGCCACCAGCACGTTGATGCGGCCGGCCTTGAAGTCCTTCAGTGCGCGGATGCGGGCGCCCTGGCTCTTGTTGCCGTGGATCGCCGCGGCCTTGATCCCGGACTGTTCCAGGAACTTGGTCAGCTTGTCGCAGCCGTGCTTGGTGCGGCCGAAGACCAGGGTCTGCTTGCGCGAATCGGCGGCCAGGATGTGCAGCAGCAGCTCGCGCTTGCGGGTGCCGTCGACCGGGTGCACGCGGTGGGCGATGGTGTCGGCCACGGTGTTGCTCGGGGTGACCTGGATGTGCTTCGGCTCGACCATGAACTCCTGCGCCAGCTGCTTGATGCTGTCGACGAAGGTCGCCGAGAACAGCAGCGTCTGCCGGTTCTGCTTGGGCAACTTGGCCAGGATGCGTTTGATCGCCGGCAGGAAGCCCATGTCGAGCATCCGGTCGGCTTCATCCAGCACCAGCACCTCGATGCCCGACAGGTCCACGTTGCGGCGGTCCATGTGGTCGATCAGGCGGCCAGGGGTCGCCACGATCAGGTCCACGCCACGACGCAGTGCGTCCTGCTGCGGACCCATGCCGGCGCCGCCATAGATGGTGGTGCTGGGGATGCGCAGGTACTTGCTGTAGTCGCGCAGGCTGTCATGCACCTGCACGGCCAGCTCGCGGGTCGGGGCCAGGATCAGCGCGCGCGGCTTGCGCGGGCCGTTCACCGCCTGCGGCGAGGTGCCCAGGTGCTGCAGCAGCGGCAGGCCGAAGGCGGCGGTCTTGCCGGTGCCGGTCTGCGCTCCGGCCATCAGGTCATGGCCGGCCAGGGCCAGCGGGATCGCCTGGGTCTGGATCGGGGTGGGGGTCTCGTAACCCTGTTCTTTCAGGGCGCGCAGCAGGAAGGGCGAAAGCCCGAGGTTTTCAAATGACATTCGATGAAGCTCCAGTATTCCGATCAAAACTGCCACATGCGCCCACGCGGAGGCGGACGACGAAAGACCAGCAAGTGATCGAGGTATTGCCCGAAGCGTTCCCGATGAACCGCGCTGCGAGAAATTGAGTGCGGCCGCCACCCATGTGGTGGAACCGTATCTGCAAGGCGAATGGCGTCGGAGTGGGAGCGGGCGCATCGGTCCATGACGTGGAAGGCATGGGACCTGAAGGCGCCGGCGAACCCGAAGGGAAACGGACGGCCGCTTGCAAAC
>SEHC01000569.1 GCA_004173415.1 Lysobacteraceae bacterium | reverse complement strand
CACACCGAACAGGCCCCCGCCGCCATCGGCCCGTACTCGCAGGCTGTCCGCGCCGGAGACACCGTGTATTTCTCGGGACAGATCCCGCTGGACCCGGCGACCGGCGAGATCGTCCCGGGAGATATCGCGGCCCAGGCGCGCCGCGCATTCGACAACCTGCAGGCGGTGGCCGAAGCGGCCGGCGGCTCGCTGGCGCAGGTCGTGCGCCTGGGCCTCTACCTGACCGACCTGGGCCAGTTCGCCGCGGTCAACACGGTGATGCAGGAATATTTCAGCGCGCCCTACCCGGCGCGTTCGACGATCGAGGTCTCCGGCCTGCCCAAGGGCGCCGGGTTCGAAGTCGATGCGGTGATGGTGCTCGGCTGAGCAACACGCGGCGCCCGCGATCCCGCAGGGCTCGCGCGGTCGCCGCTCATGCCATCTGCTCGCGCGCCTCGCTGGGCGTGCGCCCGGTCCAGCGCTTGAACGCGCGGCGGAATTCGCGCGCGTCGGCAAAGCCGACCTGGCTGCCGACCTGTCCGATGGTCAGCCCCTGCTGGTGCAGCAGTTCCAGCGCCCGCGCAGTGCGGATGCGGTCGTGCATGCGGCTGAAGCTGATGCCGTCGGCGGCCAGTTGCCGGCGCAGCGTGCGTTCGCTGAGGTGCATGGCACTGGCGATCGCCGCCAGTGGCGGGTTCTCGCCCAGGTGCTGGCGCAGGTAACGCTCGACGGTTTCGGCCAGTTCGCCCTGGGCGCTGCCCAGGTCGGCCAGTTGCCGGCGGCATAGTTCCAGCACCTGGCGCGCATTGACCGGGTTGTAGGTCGGGAACTTGAACTGCATCCATTCGCTGCCGATGACCATGGCGTTGCGCGGCCGCTCGAACTGCAGTTCGCACTGGAACAGCGCGCGGTAGCGATCGACGTAGGCCGGGGCTGGATAGCTCAGTTCCAGCCGCAGCGGCCTGAACGCGTCGCCGACCAGCTCGCGGGCGACCATCAGCGAACTGGCGAACATCTCCTCGCACAGAAACGCCAGCAGTTCCGGCCGCGGCAGCGGCGCGTGCGCGGTCATCGCCACTTCGCCCTCGCCCTCGGTGTCGGTGTCGGTGTCGATGTCGAGCATCGCGCCGGTGGTGCGCTGGTAGGTCATGCCCAGCAGCACCGCCTCGCCGAAGGTCGACGCGGTCTTCATGGCCAGGCCGAGCAGGCCGAAATTGCCGATGTCCTGGCGCATGCCGATCACCAGCCCCAGGTCGGGGCGGCCCAGCGCGGGCAGCGCGCGGGCCAGGACTTCGGCCGCCTGGCGGTAGGAGACGCGGGTGGCCGGGTCGTTCATTTCCCGCGGATCGAGGCGCATGCCCTTGAACCAGGGCGTGCAATCGAGCTGTTGCTCGCGGGCCAGTTGCGCCAG
>SEHC01000568.1 GCA_004173415.1 Lysobacteraceae bacterium | reverse complement strand
GCAGGTTGTTGATGTGCTCGATCATGACGATGCCGTTGTTCACCACCACGCCCATCAGCACCAGGATGCCGATGAAGGCCATGATGTTGAACTCGGTGCCGGTCAGCCAGAACAGCCAGAACACGCCGAACACCGAGAACAGCACGCCGCTCATGATCGCCGCCGGGAACAGCAGCGACTCGAACACCGCGGCCATCACGATGTAGATCAGCAGCAGGGCGATGACCAGGTTGACCAGCATCTGCTTGGAGGCTTCGTCCTCGTCCTGGAAGGCGCCGCCGTCGAAGGAATAACTGTAGCCGGCCGGGAACACCGTGTTCTTCAGCGTTTCCTCCATCGCCTTGCGCGCATCCGGCACGGTGACCTTGTCGGCCAGGTTGGCCTGCACGGTGAGCGTGGTCTGGCGGTTGGTCCGCGAGATCTGGGTGGCCGCCGGCGAGACCCCGACGTCGACCATCGCCAGCAGCGGCACGGTGCGGCCATCCGGCGCGCGCACCAGGAACGACTCCAGGTCGTCCATGCCGTACTCCTCGGCGCCGGCGAAGCGCACCCATACCGGCACCTCGATCTCGCCGCGGCGGAACTCGCGCAGCGGCGCGCCGCGCAGGGCCACGCCGACGAACTGGGCCACTTCCTGGGCGCTGAAGCCGAACGCGGCCGCGCGTTCCCGGTCCACGCGCACCGACAGCTCGCTGTTCTGGTCGCCGGCGTCGACGCGCACGTCGCGCAGTTCCGGGCGCTTGGCCAGCATCGGCACGACCTCCCTGGCGATCTCGGCCAGGGTCTTGGTCGAGTCGCCGACCAGTTGGACCTGCACGTTCTCCCCCGGCTGCCCACCACCGCCGCCGGGACCGCCACCGTTGCCGATGCCGATGGTGGCGCGCGCGGACTTGGGCAGCTCCTTGCGGATCTCCTCCAGCAGGCCCTTCATGTCCTTGACCTCGCCGGCGACGAACTTGACCCGGGTGCCGGCATCGCCCTGCTCGCTGTACCAGGAGTAGATCTGTTCGACGTGGAAGCGCTTGCGGTTCGAATCGATGAAGTTTTCGACCTTCAGCACCTCGCCCGACATCTGGTCCAGGCTGTAGGAGCCCTTCCACTGATAGAAGATGTTGGTTTCGTCGCCTTCGTCGCCGCCGAACATGTTTTTCTTGGTCAACACCATCGGCACGATGCTGATGGCGATGATCAGGAGGATGCCGGTGACGCTCCAGCCGCGGTGCTCCAGGGTCCAGCGCAGCATCCGCGCGTAGCGCGCCTGCATGCGCGGAATGATGCCGGTGTGGCTGCCGACCGCCGGCGGGGTCTTCATCCGCGCCGACAGCATCGGGATCAGGCTGATCGCCACCAGCCACGAGGCCAGCAGCGAGACCGAGATGGTGATCGCGAT
>SEHC01000567.1 GCA_004173415.1 Lysobacteraceae bacterium | reverse complement strand
CTGTTCGTCGGCATCACCGACCCCACCCAGACCCGCGCCCTGGACGACATCAAGTTCCACACCAACCTGGTGGTCGAGCCGATCCTGGTGGCCGAGGACCAGCTCAAGCGCGCCCTCGACCTGTGGTCCACCTCCAACGACACCCTCGGCGGCGACGACGACGAGGAAGGCCTGGACAACCTGGAGACCAGCGGCGGCGACGACGACATGGCCGCCGGCGACAGCGGCGTGGACGCCAAGGGCGACGACACCCCGGTGGTCAAGTTCGTCAACAAGGTGCTGATCGACGCGATCAAGCGCGGCGCCTCGGACATCCACTTCGAACCCTACGAGACCGACTACCGCGTGCGCCTGCGCATCGACGGCATCCTCAAGCAGGTGGCCAAGGCGCCGGTCAAGCTGAACATGCGCATCGCCGCGCGCCTGAAGGTCATGGCCCAGCTGGACATCGCCGAGAAGCGGGTCCCGCAGGACGGACGCATCAAGCTCAACCTCAGCAAGAGCAAGCAGATCGACTTCCGCGTCAGCACCCTGCCGACCCTGTTCGGCGAGAAGGTGGTGCTGCGCATCCTGGACGGCAGCGCGGCCAAGCTGGGCATCGAGAAGCTGGGCTACGAGGACGACCAGCAGGAACTGTTCGTCAACGCGGTCAAGAAGCCTTACGGCATGGTCCTGGTCACCGGCCCGACCGGTTCGGGCAAGACCGTGTCGCTGTACACCGCGCTGAACATCCTCAACGACGACCAGCGCAACATCTCCACGGTCGAGGACCCGGTCGAAATCCGCGTGCCGGGCATCAACCAGGTGCAGATGAACGTCAAGCGCGGGATGACCTTCGCCGCGGCCCTGCGCAGCTTCCTGCGCCAGGACCCGGACGTGATCATGGTCGGCGAGATCCGCGACCTGGAGACCGCCGAGATCGGCATCAAGGCCGCCCAGACCGGGCACATGGTCCTGTCGACCCTGCACACCAACGACGCCCCGCAGACCATCGCCCGCCTGATGAACATGGGCGTGGCTCCGTTCAACATCACCTCCTCGGTGACCCTGGTGATCGCCCAGCGCCTGGCCCGGCGCCTGTGCAACAACTGCAAGCGCGCCAGCGTGCTGCCCGAACACGCGCTGCTGGCCGAAGGCTTCACCCAGGCCGAGATCGACGCAGGTTTCACCCTGTACGAGGCGGTCGGCTGCGAGGAGTGCACCGAGGGCTACAAGGGCCGCACCGGCATCTACCAGGTCATGCCGATGAGCGACCAGATCGCGGCCATCGTGCTGGAAGGCGGCAACGCCATGCAGATCGCCGAGGCCGCCCAGCGCGCCGGGGTCCGCGACCTGCGCCAGTCGGCCCTGCTCAAGGTCCGCAACGGCCTGACCAGCCTGGCCGAGATCAA
>SEHC01000566.1 GCA_004173415.1 Lysobacteraceae bacterium | reverse complement strand
CATTTCTTGGCGATGACCGCAGCGGCCACGCGCATGGTCGTCTCGCGGGCCGAGGACCGGCCGCCGCCGCGCGGGTCGCGGATGCCGTACTTCTGCCAGTAGGTGTAGTCGGCGTGGCCGGGGCGGAACTGGTCGGCAATCCTGCCGTAGTCCTTGCTGCGCGCATCGGTATTGCGCACCAGCAGGGCAATCGGCGTGCCGGTGGTCCTGCCCTCGTAAACGCCGCTTAGGATCTCCACCTCGTCGGCCTCGTGCCGGGCCGAGGTATGCCGCGACTTGCCGGTGGCGCGGCGATCCAGGTCGTGGCGGAACTCTTCGACCGCGATTTCCAGTCCCGGCGGGCAGCCGTCGATCACGCAGCCGATGGCCGGCCCATGCGATTCGCCGAAGGTGGTGACGCGGAAAAGGTGGCCGAAGGTGTTCAAGGTCGTTACCTCAGTGATTGCCGGTCGTGGCGGCGAAGCGGGTTCGGACTCATCCCCGCGCGTCCGCCAGCTCCCTGATCCGGTGGTGGTGCACGATCAGTTCGCTGCACTCCACCGCGAAGATGCCCATCTGCCCCACCTTGAACTCGATCCAGGCGAACTCGACGTCGGGCAGCAGCTTGACCAGCGCGTGCTCGGACTCGCCGACCTCGCAGATCAGCAGCCCGTCCTGGCTCAGGTGCAGCGGCGCATCGCGCAGGATCTTCAGCACCAGGTCCAGGCCATCGTCGCCGGCGCGCAGGCCCAGCTCGGGCTCGTAGGAATATTCCCTCGGCAGCGCGTCCGTCTCGGCGTTGGTGACGTAGGGCGGATTGGTGACGATCAGCTGGTAGTGCTCGCCGGAAAGCCCTGAAAACAGGTCCGACTTGAGCAGGCGCGCATTGTCGGCGTGCAGGCGGGCCTTGTTCTCGGCGGCCAGGGCCAGCGCATCATCGCTGATGTCCACGCCGTCGACGTGCCAGTCCGGGTTGTAGTGTGCCATGGCGATGGCGATGCAGCCCGAACCGGTGCACAAGTCCAGCGCGCGCCGCACTTCGCGGCCGCCCAGCCAGGGCTCGAAGCCGCTCTCGATCAGTTCGGCGATCGGCGAACGCGGGACCAGCGCGCGTTTGTCGCTCTTGAAGTTCAGCCCGGCGAACCAGGCCTCGCCGGTCAGGTAGGCGATCGGTACCCGCTCTTCGATGCGGCGGTCGAACAGGCCCAGGATCTCGGCCTTCTCCACCGCGGTCAGGCGTGCCACGCCGTAGGCCGGACCCAGGTCGTTGGGCAGGTGCAGGGTGTGCAGGACCAGTTGGGTCGCCTCGTCCAGGGCGTTGTCGTAGCTGTGCCCGAAGGTCAGCCCCGAGGCATTGAAGCGGCTGGCGCCGTAACGGATCAGGTCGATGATCGTATGCAGTTCTGCGGCCGGGTCGGC
>SEHC01000107.1 GCA_004173415.1 Lysobacteraceae bacterium | reverse complement strand
GAGATCGCACCCTCGATGCCGGCACGGATCCCGGTGACGGTGACGCGGTCGAGGTCGGCGGCTTCCTGCTCGGCTGTCGCCTGCACCTCCGCCTGGGTTTCCTGTGCATGCACGACCGTAGCGCCCAACGTCATCACCGACGCCAGTGCCACGCTCAGCAGATTGCGCTTGAGCTCTACCATCTCCCCTCCACTCCCATGGTTGGTTTTTCGATTTTCGTGGCGCTTCCGGTGATCCGTGCGGGCTTGCCGTGAAGCGCTTTCGTCCGGTGACAAGAGGTCCCCGATACGTGCGGCAATGGTAGTCGCGCCAATCGGCGCGCGACCTGCGCTGCATACGTATTCATGGCCCCTTGCGCTGCTGCGATGCACTGCATGTCATGCGCGCTTGATCGCGGGAAGCGGTTACAGGAACACTCGCGCGATGAGCGCGACGGACCGCATCCAGTTGCGCTGCAGTGCAGCAAGACGAGTGGGCGAGAAAAGCGCTGATGAACAGGCCTCCCCGGCTCGCGCTGCTGACCGGAACGAACGCACTGAAGATGCGATCCGGCATGTCCACCGTCACTGCGTCGACAAGCCGATGGCAGATGGGCTCAGTCGATGGCGGCGTAGAACACGCCCTGCCCCGGCAGATTCAGCACGCCATCGCCAAGCTGGCCGGTCAGCAGGCCGTGGGCGTCGATCGGCTGCGCACGCAAACCGGCCGGCAGGGTCCATTGCAGCGGCTGGTCGGACAGGTTGAACGCGACCAGCAGGCGTTGCCCGTCGGCCTGGCGTTCGAACGCCAGCAGCGGCTCCGCGGTTTCCAGGAGCAGTGCCGTCCCACGGCATTGGCGTACGGCAGCCATCGCGCCCCTTGAAGGTCGGCCAGAAGGTCTTGCCATAGGGATCCTGCAGCGCCTCGTAAGGCACCTGCGCTTCGCCCAGGCCGAGCTCTTCGCCCTGGTACAGGCAGACCGATCCGCGCAGCGAACACACCAGCGCGACCAGTTGCTTGGCGAAGGTGGGGCCGGCCTGCGCCCCACCCCAACGGCTCGCCGCGCGTTCCACGTCATGGTTGGAGATCGCCCAGCATGGCCAGCCCTCGGCCATCTTCCGTTCCAGCGCCTCGACCGTGCCGCGGATGTAGGCGGCGGAGAAATCCTGGGTCAGCAGTTCGAAGCTGTAGCCCATGTGCAGGCGCCGCGGGTTCACGTACTCGCCCATCGTCGCCAGTGAATCCTCCGAGGAGATCTCGCCCAGCGTGGTGGTGCCCGGGTAGCGGTCCAGCAGCGCGCGCAGCCGCTCCAGGAACGCCAGGTTCTCGACCTGCGTGTTGTTGTGGAAGTGGTACTGGAACGCGTACGGATTGTCGGGGCTGAAGCCGCGGCCGACGCGCTTGTCGGCCGGCTTGGGCGGATTGTCGCGCAGCTGCCGGTCGTGGAAGCAGAAGTTGATCGCGTCCAGGCGGAACCCGTCCACGCCCTTGTCCAGCCAGAATTCGACGTTGTCCAGGGTGGCCTGCTGCACCTCGGGATTGTGGAAGTTCAGGTCCGGCTGGGCGGAGAGGAAATTGTGCAGGTAATACTGGCCGCGCCGCGGTTCCCAGCGCCACGCCACGCCGCCGAACAGCGACATCCAGTTGTTGGGCGGGGTTCCGTCGGGCCTGGCGTCGGCCCAGACGAACCAGTCCGCCCTGGCGTTGTCGCGGCTCTCGCGGCTTTCCTTGAACCACTCGTGCTCCACCGAGCAATGGCTGAGCACCTGGTCGACCACCACCTTGATGCCCAGGGCATGGGCCTGCTGCAGCAGGCGCTCGAAATCGGCCAGGCTGCCGAACAGCGGGTCGACATCGCGATAGTCGGAGATGTCGTAACCGAAATCAGCCATCGGCGACTTGAAGAACGGGGATATCCAGATCGCATCGACGCCGAGGCTGGCGATGTAATCCAGCTTGCGGATGATCCCGGACAGGTCGCCGACGCCGTCGCCGTCGGTGTCCATGAAGCTGCGCGGGTAGATCTGGTAGATCACCGCACCGCGCCACCAATCGTTGTCCGCCATCCTTATCCCCATGCGTGGATCCGCGCGCCCGCGGGGCGCCAACCCATCCACTATTCCACGCCGGACCGCCGGCCGATGCGGCGGAAAACGGCGGCAACCGATGAATACGTATGCAGCGGCGCGTGCGTGTCGGCGGTCGCCAAGCGGGTGAAGACGAGGGCCGGACGCACGGACCGTGCAGAAAAGGCCTTGATTCCAGCGCTTTCGTACGGGTTGCCCGCACCATTCGCACGTCCTGCACGCGACGCCGGCGGAGGCCGGATGTCTCGCAGTGCAGCATGGTTTCCGCCGGCGTTGTCGGCAACATGTCACGGTCATGGCGCAGCAGGCGGGGAACACACGGCAATGAGGCAGACAGGCGCGCACCACAAGCCGCGGCTTTCGTTCTGGCAGATCTGGAACATGTGCTTCGGCTTCCTTGGCATCCAGTTCGGGTTCGCCCTGCAGAATGCGAACGTCAGCCGTATCTTCCAGACCCTGGGTGCGGAGATCGACGACATCCCGATGCTGTGGATCGCCGCGCCGCTGACCGGCCTGATCGTGCAGCCCATCGTCGGCTACTTCTCCGACCGCACGTGGAACCGGCTCGGCCGGCGCCGTCCGTATTTCCTGTTCGGCGCGATCTTCGCCAGCGTCGCCCTGCTGTTCATGCCCAACTCGCCGGCCCTTTGGATCGCCGCCGGCACGCTCTGGATCCTGGATGCCTCGATCAACATCTCGATGGAGCCGTTCCGGGCGTTCGTCGGCGACCAGCTGGCGCCGGCGCAGCGCCCCGCGGGCTATGCGATGCAGAGCTTCTTCATCGGCGTGGGCTCGGTCGTGGCGAGCATGCTGCCGTGGCTGCTGGCCAAGGCCGGCGTGGACAACACGGCCGCGCCGGGGGCGATCCCCGACACGGTGCGCTATGCCTTCTACTTCGGCGGCGCGGTACTGCTGCTGGCGGTCGGCTGGACCGTGCTTCGCACCCGCGAATACCCGCCGGAGGTGCTGGAATCGCATGACCTCGGGCGCGAGCCCGAGGCCGCGCCGCGCCCGACCGGCAATCGCGCGGCCAAGGGACTGGCCTGGCTGCTGGCCGGCGCCCTGGCGCTGCTGGCGATCGCGCATTACCAGCTGGACAAGCAGCTGTACGTGCTGGCCGGCGGCATCGCCGCCTACGGCGTCGCCCTGCTGGTGGCCGGCATGGTCCGGCCGCAGGGCATGTTCGGCACGATCATGGCCGACCTGCACGACATGCCCCCGACCATGCGCCAGCTGGCGGTGGTCCAGTTCTTTTCCTGGTTCGCCCTGTTCGCGATGTGGATCTACACCACCTCGGCGGTGACCCAGGTGCATTACGGCAGCACCGACGCCACGTCGGCGGCCTACAACGAAGGCGCCAACTGGGTCGGTGTGCTGTTCGCCGCCTACAACGCCTTCGCCGCAGTCGCCGCGATGGTGATCCCGTCGATGGTGCGACGCTTCGGCCTGCGCATCAGCCACCTGTTCAACGTCAGCCTGGGTGGCCTGGGCCTGCTCTCTTTCCTGCTGATCCGCGACCCGCAGTGGCTGCTGCTGTCGATGCTCGGGGTCGGTTTCGCCTGGGCGTCGATCCTGTCGCTGCCCTACGCACTGCTGTCGGACAGCCTGCCGGCAAGAAAAATGGGGATCTACATGGGCATCTTCAATTTCTTCATCGTCATCCCGCAGCTGGTCGCCGCCAGCATCCTCGGCTTCCTGCTCAAGGCCCTGCTCGGCAACCAGCCGGTCCACGCACTGGCGATCGGTGGCATCAGCCTTTTCATCGCCGGCCTGTGCGTGCTCCGCGTGCGTGAGCCGGAAGTCGCCGAGGTGGGCGCATGAAGCGGCATCCCATTCGCACCCACGGCCGCCGGCCGTCGCTGCGTGCCTGCCTGTTGCCCGCCTGCCTGGCCCTGTCCGCCAGCGCGGCGGCCGCGCCGGCCGAGGAGTTCTTCGGCACCACCGAACCATTCGCCAGCGAAGCGATCTACTTCGTCATGACCGACCGTTTCGTCAACGGCGACCCCTCCAACGACCAGCGCGACCAGGGCGGCGAGTATCCGACCTTCGACCAGCCCACGCCCGGCGCCCCCGCCGGCGACTCGGACAACGTCGGCTACCTGGGCGGCGACTTCAAGGGCATCCTCGACAACGCCGGCTACATCCGCGACATGGGCTTCACCTCGGTGTGGATCACGCCGATCGTCGACAACCCCGACCAGGGGTTCAGCGGCGGCAGCGCGGTCGCCTGGGGCGGCACTTTCACCGACCGCGGCAAGACCGGTTACCACGGCTACTGGGCGACCAACTTCTACAAGCTCGACGAACACCTGCCCAGCCCGGGGCTGGACTTCGCCGCGTTCACCGCGGGAATGAAACAGCAGAAGCTGGACGTGGTCCTGGACATCGTCGGCAACCATGGCTCCCCGGCCTTCAGCATGCCCAAGGGGCAAGCCCAGTTCGGCAAGGTCTACGACCGCGACGGCAAGCTGCTGGCCGACCACCAGAACCTGGATCCGGACCAGCTGGACCCGGCCGGCAACCCGATGCACGCGTTCTACAACACCAGCGGCAACCTGGCCCAGCTGTCGGACTTCGACGCCGACAACCCGGCCGTGCTGGAGTACCTGGTCGGCGCCTACGAACAATGGATCGACCAGGGCGCGGCCGCGTTCCGGGTGGACACCATCGCCTGGATGCCGCATGCGTTCTGGAAGAAGTTCGCCGACCGGATCCGGGCCAAGCGGCCGGGCTTCTTCATGTTCGGCGAGGCCTTCAACTACGACGCGGCGCTGATCGCCGGCCACACCCTGCCGCGCAATGGCGGCTACAGCGTGCTGGACTTCCCGCTGCGGGGAAAGATGATGCAGGTGTTCGAGAAAGCCGGCAGCGATTTCGCCGCGCTCGGCGAAGCGCTGTACCTGGAGGATGGCCCCTACACCAACCCCTACGACCTGGTCACCTTCTACGACAACCACGACATGGCACGGATGAACGCGACCGACGCCGGCTTCATCGACGCGCACAACTGGCTGTTCACCTCGCGCGGCATTCCCGCGGTGTACTACGGCTCTGAAACCGGGTTCATGCGCGGCCGCGCCGAACACATGGGCAAAACAAGGGCGATGCCGCACGGACCCTGGAACTCGACGACTACCTGCAGGCCGGTACTTGGCGCGATGGCTTCAGCGGAAGAAAGGTCAAGGTGGGGAAAAAGCTGCGGATCGACGTGCCGGCGCACGGGGTGCGCGTGCTGTTCTTCGACCAGGCCCTGACCCGCGCGGACCTGCGCGCGCGGCTGGCCGATTCGATGGCGCGCAAGGACCGCTGAGCCACGCCCGCCGTCGCCGCCGCCGCGGTGGTGGCGACAGGTGCTCGCTATGCCCGGCTGCGTGGAGGCGGGCGGAGGCTGTCCGGCGCCCCGGCGCGGCGCGGGGACCTCACCCGGGCACGCCTGCCGCATTGCGGCAATGCCGGTTCAACCGGCGCCGGTCGATCGCCTCAGGGCCAGCTTCACCGGGATGGTCCGGCTCTGCGCCGGCAGGTCTTCGATCAGGGCCAACAGCGTCTCGACCAGGATCTGGCCGGCCAGTTTGGTGTCCTGCTGCACCGTCGACAGGCCCGGGTTGACGAAGCCGGCCATCGGGATGTCGTCGAAGCCGGCCACGGCCACGTCGGCCGGCACCTCCAGCCCGCGTTCGTGCAGCGCCTTCATCGCCCCGATCGCGATCAGGTCGCTGGCGGCGAAGATCGCATCGAAGGCCACGCCGCGTTCGAGCAGGCTGCACGCCGCCTCGTAGCCGGAGCGTTCGGTGGTGATCGCATCGACCTGCAACTGCGGCTGGATGCCGAGTCCGGCATTGGCCAGGGCGTGGGCATGGCCGCGATAGCGTTCGAAGAACTCCGGGTAGTGGTTGGAGGCGTGGCCCAGGAACGCGATCGATCGCCGCTCCTGGCCCAGCAGGTGGACGGTGATGTCATGCCCGCCCTGGAAGTTGTCGCAGCCGATGGAGATCCCCGGCTGCCCGGGCAGCACCGCGCCCCAGCGGACGAAATGGGTACCCTGCTCGACCAGGCGCTCCAGCCGCGACTGCGACTCCAGGTAATCGCCGTAGCCAAGCAGGATCAGCCCGTCGGCCTTGTTGCTGTCCTCGTAGTCGGCCTGCCAGTCGGTGGACAGCTGCTGGAAGGAAATCAGCAGGTCGTAGCCACGCCGCGCGCAGGCGCGGGTGATCGAGCCGAGCATGGAAAGGAAGAACGGATTGATCTGCGAGTCGTCCGGGGTGGGATCCTCGAAGAACAGCAGGGCCAGCGTCCCCGAATGCTGGGTGCGCAGGTTGGAGGCGTTCTTGTCGACCTTGTAGTTCAGCTCCTCGGCGATGGCGCGGATGCGCTTGCGGGTTTCCTCGCTGACCATCGGGCTGCCACGCAGGGCCCGCGACACCGTCGGCTGGGAAACCCCGGCCAGGTGCGCGATGTCGAGCGAGGTGGCCTTGCCCTTGATCAGCGGGTTCACGGCGGTCCTGAAGCGGCGGGATGCAGCGCCGATGATGCCACGGACCCCGCCGCCGGGGCGCCGCGGGGGTATTAGCGCTGGCCGCCGGCCAATGCGGCCGAGGCGCCCTTGCCGCAGCCGGCGTCCAGCAGCTGGGAATGTTGCAGCCAGTCGCGATCGGGGTAATAGGCGAACACGAACGAGCCGCCGCGGATGGTGTCGATCAGCTGCCTGGCCACCGCCGGACGGACGGCCGGACAGCCAAGGCTGCGTCCCAGCCGCCCCTGGCTGCGGATCAGTTCGTTGCTGACGTAGGGAGCGCCGTGGATGACGATCGCGCGGTCGCGGGCCTGGTCGTTGAAGCCCTGCTCCAGCCCGCGCAGGCGCAGCGAGTAACCGTTCTGGCCCACATAGGCCTCCTCGGTCTCGAAGCCGCCCAGGCTGGACATGTAGCTGCCCTCGGTGTTGGAGAACCGCGTGGCCAGGTTCTCGCCGGTATTGCGGCCGTGGGCCACCCATTCCTCGAACAACAGCCGCGACCTGGCCAGGTCGAACACCCACAGCCTTGGCTCGGTGGAAGGCCGGGAATAGTCGATCACGCTTAGCGTGCCGCCGCTGGCGGACCCACCCGGGCGGCGCAGGGAACAGCCCAGGGCGCGGGTGGCCAGGCTCAGGACCTTGCGGTCCAGCCGCGGCGCGCTGCGCGCCAGGGCATCGACCAGGGTCTCGGGGACGGCGCGTTGCTCGGCCTGCGCGCTGCAGGCCAGCAACGGCAGGAGCAGGCAGGAAAGCAGACGGAAGCGGCGAAGGCTCATGACGGCGGGGACCTGGGGGTTTCCCTTGGAAGTTCAGGGCTGAGCATTGATGATGGGGTCATCCTGGTCCGATTCCAACACCGGTTGCAAGTCCTGTTCGGCCGGTGTTGCCCGGACCGCCGGCAGGTCGGTCAGCAACACGGTCGCACCGGGCAGCAGCGCGGCGTACAGCTTGCGGGCGAATTCTGGCGGCACCTGCAGCGCGCCGTCCCGCCATTGGGCCTGCTGCACCGCCAGGCTGGCCGCATCGACACCGAGCAGCGGATAGGCGGCCCACTCGTGGCGCATGCGTTGCGGGTCCAGCATGCTGGGCGTCTGCGTGACCTGCTCGCCCATGACCAGCAACACCGAGCCATGCACGGCGAAACCGTCGGCGACGGCCAGCCCGGACTCGCCGATGGCCACGCCATTGCGCATCACGAAAACGCGGCGGTCGCCGACGCTGACCAGCACGCTGACCGGGCCCTGCGGTGACAGCGAATCGTCCCAGAAAAAGCCCGGCCCGGTCTCGTTGACCGGCAGCGGCAGGCCCTGCCGGCTGATCGGGGCCAGCAGCGCCGGATGCACCACGCTGGGCGAGGACGCGCGCGCATTGGCCACCACCACCGTGTCACCGGTGCGGGTGATGGCGAAAAGCTTCTGCGCAAAGGCCTGCGGCAGGCGCACGCAACCATGCGACGCCGGGTACCCGGGCAGCGCTCCGCCATGCAGGGCGATGCCATCCCAGGTCAGGCGCTGCATGTAGGGCATGGGCGCGTCGCTGTAGAGGTTGGAGCGGTGGTCCTTGTTCTTCTGCAGGATGGTGAAAACGCCGGGCGGGGTTTCCTTGCCCGGCTTGCCGGAACTGATCGTGGAAACGCCGATCGCAATGCCGTTGCGATACACATAGGCGCGTTGCTCGTCCAGGCTGACCACCAGCACCAGCGGCCCACTTGGGGCGACCTGCGGGTACCAGAGGTAATCGCCCGGCTTCAGCACCGGCGCCGGCAACACCGGCTTCGGCGGCACCTGCGCCGGCCCGGCCGGGTCCTCCACCTGGGCCTGAACGTCCAGCGCCAGGGCCAGCACCAGCAACAGCAACAGGGCCAAGGGGCGACGCCACGACCGGCTCGGCATGCCGGTGACCCGTGCATTGGCCGGCGGCGGGAACGCCCCCCGGGTCACTGCCAGGCTCCGAGCAAGCGACCCCGCAGGCTCTGGTAATCAGGCTGCATGGCATCGGCATGGGCCGGGCGCGCCAGCAGTTCGGCCAGGGCCGGCGGAATCGGCAGCGCACGCCCGATCAAGGGTTCGACCACGCTCTCGAACTTGGCCGGGTGGGCGGTCGCGGCCACCGCCCAGGGTCCGGCAGCGCCCTGCGCCCGCAAGTCCTGCAGGACCTTCACCGCGGTGGCGGTGTGCGGGCAGAACACTTCGCCATGGCGGGCATGGCGTTGCTGGATGGTGGCGCGGATTGCGGCATCGTCGACACTGCTGGCACTGAAGGCCGCACGCAGGGCGGCATCGTCGCCCTGGTACAACCAGCGCAGGCGTTCGAAATTGCTCGGGGCGCCCACATCCATGGCATTGGCGAGGGTAGCCACGCTGGCGGCGGGCGCATAGTCGCCGCCCCCGAAGTAATCCGGCAGCACCCGGTTCGCATTGGTCGCCAGCACGATGCGGCCCAGCGGCGCGCCCAGCCTGCGGGCAATGACCGCGGCCATTGCATTGCCCAGGTTGCCGGTGGGGATGACGAAGTTCAGCGCTTCGCCGGTGGCGCGCTCGTGCCCGAGCGCCGAGTGCGCGTAATAGCCCATCTGCGGCAGCAGGCGCCCCAGGCTGATGCTGTTGGCCGAGCTCATCGGCACCGCGGCCTGCAGCACCGGATCGTTGAGGGCGCGCTTGACCAGGGCCTGGCAATCATCGAACGAGCCGGCCACGCGCAGCGCGCTGATGTTGTCGCCGAAGCACCCCAGCTGGTGCGCCTGGCGCGGCGATACCCGCCCATCGGGATACAGCACGACCACGCGCATTCCCGGCTGGCGATGGAAGGCGGCGGCCACGGCCGCGCCGGTGTCGCCCGAGGTCGCCACCAGGATCGTCAACGGCCGCTGCCGCGACTGGTCCAGGCGCACCAGGCAGGCGGCGAGGAAGCGCGCGCCGAAATCCTTGAACGCCGCGGTGGGGCCATGGAACAGCTCGAGCACGTGGTCGCCGGTGGTCGCCAGCGGCAGCAGCGGGGCCGGGAAATCGAAGGCCTCCCGGCAGATCGCCGGCAACGCCCCGGCCAGCGCATCGCCGGCGAAGAACGGGGCGATGAGCCGGGCCGCGGTATCGGCCAGGTCGCTGCCGGGTTCCATGGCGCGCGCGGCCGGCATTGCCTCGGGCACGTAAAGTCCGCCGTCCGGGGCCAGGCCGGCGGCGAGGGCCTGGCTGAGACTTGCCGCCGGCGCGTTGTTGCGGGTGGAGACGAATTTCATCGGTAGTCCATCGAAAGGAATCTTCTGGCTGCCGGCCAAGGCCGGGTCGCAGCCGCTAGAGCAGCTTCGCCGCCGGACTGTCGACCGGCGAGACCCAGGCCTGGCTGTCGAATCCGGCATCGGCGAACGCGGCCTGGATCGCCGGCGCGGCCGCTTCGGCCTGCGCCCGCGTCTCGAACCAGCCGAACACGCTGGGACCGGCGCCGGAAATGCTCGCGCCCATCGCCCCGGCCTGCAACGCCGCCTGCTTGGCCGCGGCGAAGCCGGCGATCAGCGGTGCGCGCCTGGGCTCGACCAGCACGTCGCGCAGGCCCGCGCGGACCAGGTCCGCGTCGCCGGCGTGGCAACCGGCCAGCAGCAAGGCCAGGTGGGTCGACTGGGCCACGAACTCGCCCAGCGCGTAGTGGCCCTGCAATGCCTCGCGCGCGCGGCGCGTCTCCAGGATCGCGTCCGGATGGACCAGTACGCTGTGCCACGCCGCCGGCACCGGCACCCGGACCAGGCGCTCGTCGGTGGACAGCACCAGCCCGCCCAGCAGCATCGGCCCTACGTTGTCGCCATGGCGGCCGCCACTGGCGACCGCTTCGCCGGTCAGGGCGAACGGGTACAGGCCCTCCCGCGAAAGCGGCGCCTCGAGCAGGTCGTTCGCGGCCACCAGCGCGGCCACGCAGGACGCGGCGGAACCGCCCATGCCTGAACCCAGCGGGATGCCCTTGTCGATCTCGATCTCGAAGCCGAAGTGCAGGCCCAGGGCCTCGCGCATCGCGATCAGCGCGGCGCCGGCGGTGTTGGCCGGTGCCTGCAGCGGCAGGTCGACGGTGGCCCCGCGGATCGCGGCGATGCGCACTTCCGGGGCCTCGATGCGGCGCACGCAGACGGTATCGCCCACGCCTTCGATGACATGGCCGAGGATGTCGAAGCCGACCCCGACGTTGCCGACCGAGGCCGGGGCGAAGGCCCTTGCGCAACCGCCCGCCTGCGCGGCACCGCTCACAGCTTGGCCCCCTGCCCGGCCGCCACCCGCAGCAGGTCGGCGAACACGCCCGCGGCGGTGACTTCCGGGCCCGCGCCCGGACCCTGCACGATCAGCGGGTTGTCGCAGTAGCGGCGGGTGGTGAACTGGACGATGTTGTCGGTCAGGCGCAGGTTGGCGAAGGCGTGGTCGGCCGGCACTTCGACCAGGCCGACGCTGGCGTGGCCTTGCGCATCGAGCCTGGCCACGTAGCGCAGGACCTGGCCGCCGGCGGTGGCGTTGCCCAGCCGCTCGGCGAACACCGCATCGACTTCGGGCAGGCGGACCATGAAATCGTCGACGCTGGCCTCGCGCAGGCTGGCCGGCACCAGGCTTTCCACCGCCACGTCCTCCAGGTTCAGGGCCCAGCCGGCTTCGCGGGCCAGGATCACCAGCTTGCGGGCCACGTCGGTGCCGGACAGGTCGTCGCGCGGATCGGGTTCGGTATAGCCCAGCTCGCGCGCCTGCGACACCAGTTCCGAGAACGGCACGCTGCCGTCGTAGCGGTTGAACAGCCAGGCCAGGGTGCCGGACAGGATGCCTTCGACCGAGGTCACCGCATCGCCCGTGTCGACCAGATCGCGCAAGGTGGAGATCACCGGCAGGCCCGCGCCGACGGTGGCCTCGTAGCGGAACCGCGCGCCGCTGGCCGCCGCCGCCTCGCGGATCGCCGCGAAACGTTCGCCCGGACCTGCCCCGGCCTGCTTGTTGGGGGTGACCACGTGGATGCCGGCGGCCAGCCACCCGGCATAGCGGTCGGCCACCGCCGGACTGGCGCTGCAGTCGACGATCACCATGTGCGGCAGGTGCGAGCCGACCAGTTGCGCGGTGAACCGGTCCAGGTCCAGGGGCTCTCCGCCGGAGCGGAAGCGCTCGCGCCAGTCGCCGCTGATGCCGCGCTCGTCCAGCAGCATCCGCGTGCTCGAGGCAATGGCGCGCAGGCGCAGGTCCAGGTTGGCCTTGCCCAGCAACTGCGGTTGCGCCGCGCGCAACTGGTCGAGCAGGGCGCCGCCGACCTTGCCGGGTCCGATCACTCCGACCGCGAA
>SEHC01000565.1 GCA_004173415.1 Lysobacteraceae bacterium | reverse complement strand
GCGTCAACGGGGTCGGCAAGACCACCACCATCGGCAAGCTGGCGCGACGCTTCAAGGAGGAAGGCCACAGCCTGATGCTCGCCGCCGGCGACACCTTCCGCGCCGCGGCGGTGGCCCAGTTGCAGACCTGGGGCGAGCGCAACGGCGTGCCGGTGATCGCCCAGGGCCAGGACGCCGACGCCGCCTCGGTGACCTTCGACGCCCTGCAGGCGGCCAAGGCGCGCGGCATCCAGGTGCTGATCGCCGACACCGCCGGGCGCCTGCATACCCAGCAGGGGCTGATGGCCGAACTGGGCAAGATCCGCCGCGTGCTCGGCAAGCTCGACCCCGCCGCGCCGCACGAAGTGCTGATGGTCATCGACGGCACCACCGGCCAGAACGCGCTGTCGCAGTTGCGCCAGTTCCATGCGGCAGTCGGCGTCACCGGCCTGGTGGTGACCAAGCTCGACGGCACCGCCAAGGGCGGCGTGGTCTTCGCCCTGGCCCGCGAGTTCGGCATCCCGATCCGTTATGCCGGGATCGGCGAACGTTCGCAGGACCTGCGCGTGTTCGACGCCGAAGCCTTCGTCGATGCCCTGCTGCCCGAAGCGCTTGGCGCGTGACTGCGCGCAAGCCGCGCTGAAATGACCCGGCGCCGCGGGATCGCATGGCTGTCGGTCGCGGCGCTGCTGCTGGCCGGCGCGCTGTCGTTGCGCTGGCTGCTGCAACCCGAACACCTGGCCCCGGCGATCCTCGACCTGGCTGGCGATGCGCTGGGCCTGGAAATCCGCGCCGAAGGCGTTGGCGAGTATCGACTGCGTGGCACCCCGCAACTGGTGGTACGTCAGTTGACCGCGCGGGAACCCGGCGCCACGCGCCCGTTGTTGCTCGCCGAGCGCGTGCTGATTTCGGTGCCCTGGTCGACCCTGCGCGCCCGCGGCCGCGAACGGATCGCCGAGCGCATCGAACTGGACGCGCCGGTGCTGGACATGGCCGCGCTGCAGTCCTGGCTGGCGCGCAGGCCGCCCAGCGATGCGCCCTTGCCCACCCTGACCCGCGGCATCGGCATCGCCGACGGCCAGGTGCTGGGCGCTGGTTGGAAGATCGACGGCCTGCACGCGCAGGTGCAGTCGCTGTCCCCTGGCCAGCCGCTGCGCATGCACTTGCGCGGCCGCTACGCCGGCGACGGCATCAGCGCGCCGCTCGACCTGCATGCGACCCTGACCCGGCCCGCCTCCGGTGCCGGCGTTGGGGTATCGGGACTGCTGGCGCTGGAAACCGCCGCGTGGCGGCTGCCCGCGCGCCTGACCCTGTCGGCGAAGCTGCAAAGCGGCACCGGCCTGGTCCTGCAGCATGCGGTGCTGGGCGCCAATGCGCGCTACGAATCGGGCGAACGCCAATTGCCATTCGCGCTGGGACTGGCGG
>SEHC01000106.1 GCA_004173415.1 Lysobacteraceae bacterium | reverse complement strand
GACACCTTCCCGCGACTCAGGGCCAGTGCCTCGATCAGCGCGGACGCCGCCCGGCTGCTGTTCGCCGGCAGCGGCCAGGAAGCCGAGGCGCTGTTCAAGCTGGCCGGCGAAGACAAGCTGAAGGCGTTCGACCTGCCCGGCACCTTGACCCTCGCCGGACGAACCCGCATCGAGCCGGCGCAATCGCGCAATGTCGTCGCGCGCCTCCCCGGCAGCGACGCGGCCCTCGCCCGCGAGTACATCGCCTACACCGCCCACCTCGACCACATCGGCATCGGTGCCCCGGTCAATGGCGACCGCATCTACAACGGCGCCCTGGACAACGCGCTGGGGGTGTCGATCATGCTCGAAGCCGCCCGGGAGCTGGCCAAGGCCAAGTCGAGGCCACGACGCTCGCTGCTGTTCATCGCCCTGACCGCCGAGGAGAAAGGCCTGCTCGGCGCCACCTGGTTCGCCAGCCACCCGACCGTGCCCAGGGCCGACCTCGTCGCCAACATCAACATGGACATGCCGGTGCTGCTGGCGCCGAGCAAGGACGTGGTGCCGATCGGGATCGAGCATTCGACCCTGAAATCCACCCTCGACCAGGCCGCCGGCGCACTCGGCCTGGGCCTGTCGCCTGACCCTTTCCCCGAGGAAGTGGTGTTCGTGCGCAGCGACCAGTATGCGTTCGTCCGCGAAGGCATCCCCGCCGTGTACCTCGATGGCGGCATCCAGCCGGCGACCGCTGGCGGGCGCAGCCCGAAGGACGCGATGGAAAGCTTCCTGCGCCAGTGCTACCACCAGCCCTGCGACGATGTTTCCCAGCCGATCCAGTACGAGGACGCCGCGCGCCTGGCCCAGTTGAACGCGCGTATCGGCGCGCTGGCCGGCGACCAGGCCGAGCGACCGCGCTGGAACAAGGGCGACTTCTTCGGCGACCGCTTCGCGCCCGCTGACGCACACGCTGACCGGACACATTGACGCGACTCGCTGAAGCGGGGCCGGCGCACAACGGAAAAACCCCGGGCTGGCCGGGGGTTTTCCTCTGCTTGCAGCGGTTGCCGCGGATTCGCCGGCGTTACTTCGCCGCGGCCGCGGGCTGCGCCTTGCGTGCGGCGATCCACTGGTCCACGCGCTTTTCCAGCAGGGTCAGCGGCAGTGCGCCGCCGCCCAGCACGGTATCGTGGAAGCCCTTGATGTCGAAGCGGTCGCCCAGTTCGGTTTCGGCCTTCCTGCGCAGTTCCTGGATGCGGATCATGCCCACCTTGTAGGCAGTGGCCTGGCCCGGCATGATCAGGTAGCGCTGCACCTCGGACTTGATCGCGGTCAACGGCACCGCGCTGTTGGCGTCGAAGTACTCCACCGCCTGCTGCTCGGTCCAGCCCTTGGCGTGCAGGCCGGTATCCACCACCAGCCGGATCGCGCGCCACATTTCCGAACTCAGCCGGCCGAACCGGGAATACGGATCCTGGTAGGTGTTGGGCATTTCCCTGGCCAGCCATTCCGAATACAGGCCCCAGCCTTCGGAGTACGCGGTGAAGCCGGCCTGGGTGCGGAACTTGGGCACGCCGGTCAGTTCCTGCGCGATCGAGATCTGCATGTGATGGCCGGGCAGGCCTTCGTGGTAGGCGATGACCTCAAGTTCCGGCTTCGGCATCGCCTTCATGTCCGACAGATGCGCGTAGTAGACGCCCGGGCGCGAGCCGTCCGGCGTACCCGGGAAGTAGTGCTGGGCGGCGCCGTCCTGCTCACGGAACGCTTCCACGCGCTTGACCTCCAGGTCCGCCTTCGGCAACAGGCCGAAATAGTTGGGCAGTTCCTTCTTGATATTGGCGATGGCCTTGGTCGCCGCGTCGATGTAGGCCTGGCGGCCGGCATCCGTATCGGGGAAGTTGAACTGCGGGTCGCTGTCGATGAAGCCGAAGAACGCGTCCAGGTCGCCCTTGAAGCCCACTTCGTCCTTGAGCGCGGTCATCTCGCCCTTGATCCGCTCCACTTCCTTCAGGCCCAGCGCATGGATCTGCTCGGCGGTCAGGTCGGTGGTGGTCATCTGCCGCAGCTGGTACTCGTAGTACGCCTTGCCGTTGGGATGGGTCGCGCCCACGCCGGTGGCGTTGACGGCGGCCTTCGGCAATTCCTCCTCGCACCAGGCGATCACGCGTTCGTACGCCGGCTTGAACTGCTCCAGCAACGCCTTGCGCGCCTCTTCCTTCAGCGCGCTCGCGCGGGCGGCGTCGATCTTGCCGCCCTTGACCAGCGCATCGGCCTTGGCCTGGGCATCGGCCCAGATCGCCGAGTCCTTGCCCGGCGAGAACGGCGCGCCGGCGATGACCTTGCGCGACTGGTCGATCACGCCTTCATAGGCGAACCTGGGCGGACGCACGCCCTGCCCTGCCGATTTCCGCGCACGCTCCAGCAACTGGTCGAACGCGCGCGCACTCGCCTTGAGGCGCGAAACATACGCCGTGTAGTCGGATTCCTCGTCCACCTTGTGGAAGCCGATCAGCAGGGTGGGCAGGAAACTCTGCGCGCCGTTCATCTGCTCGAACGCATAGCCATCGGCCATGAACGCCAGGCCGTCGCGCGCATTCTCGTACTGCAGCTTCCACAGGTCGTAGGAGAACTTGCCCTCTTCGGCCAGCTTGGCGTAGTCGAAGTTCTTCTCCATCTCCTCGACGCTGGCCTTCTGCCACGCCACCTGGTCCAGCTGCGCTTTCTCCGACAGGTCGTCGAGCTGGTCGTACAGGTCCTTGCGGCCCTGGAAGGTCAGCTGCACCGGGCTGAACCGCAGTTGCTCCTCGTACTTCTTCTCGAACCACTGGTTGAGGCGCCCGGTCTCGGCCTTGATGGCGGCCTGCGAGACCGCCACGGCGGGGGTCGCGGCCGCACCCGTCGCGGGCGAAGCGGCACGGTCGCAGGCGGTCAGGGCCAGCACGAGGGCACAGGCGATCAGGGTTCTACGCATCGGGTTCTCCGTTGGGAAACGGGAGACGGCCCCCCGCATCGGCAGACTGTAGCGGACCAGGCGCCAGCCCGTCCCATTACCAAAGAGGGGGGAACAAGGCTAGGCAACGCGCGCGCCCGAACGAATGGATCACGGGACGCGGAACGGACGCCGCCCGGCGGACGGCGCCCGTGGATTGCCCGCCCGCTCAGCGCAGGCCGGTCTCGTTGCGGGCGATGACCAGGCGCTGGATCTCGCTGGTGCCCTCGTAGATCTCGGTGATCTTGGCGTCGCGGAAGTAGCGTTCCAGCGGCATTTCCTTGGAATAGCCCATGCCACCGTGGATCTGCACCGCCTGGTGGGTGATCCACATCGCCGATTCAGAAGCGGTCAGCTTGGCGATGGCCGCCTCGTTGCTGAAGCGCTGGTCCTGGCCCTTCACCCACGCGGCGCGCAAGGTCAGCAGCATGGCCGCGTCCAGCTTGCACTTCATGTCCGCGATCTTGGCCTGGGTCATCTGGAAGGTGCCGATCGGCGCGCCGAAGGCCTTGCGTTCCTTCACGTATTCCAAGGTTGCCTGGTACGCCGCGCGGGCGATGCCGATGGCCTGCGAGGCGATGCCGATGCGGCCTGCGTCGAGCACGCTCATCGCGATCTTGAAGCCCGCGCCCTCGGTGCCAAGCACGTCCCCGGCGGCCACCACGTAGTCCTGGAACTCGATCTCGCAGGTCGCCGAAGCGCGGATGCCCAGCTTGGGCTCGGTCTTGCCGCGGTGGAAACCGGGCTGCGCCGTATCGACCAGGAACGCGGTGATGCCGCGCGCGCCTTTTTCCGGTTCGCTCATCGCGAACAGCACGATGTACTTGGCGACCGGGCCGGAAGTGATCCAGCTCTTCTTGCCGTTGATGACATAGCTGCCGTCCGCCTGCCTGGTCGCGCGGCAACGCATCGCGGTGGCATCGGAGCCGGACTGCGGCTCGGTCAGGGCGAAGGCGCCGATCTCGCTGCCTTCGGCGATGGCCCGCACGTACTTCTGCTTTTGCGCCTCGGTGCCGAACTGCAGGATGCCGTTGCAGAACAGCGAGTTGTTGACCGACATGATGGTCGAATGGGCGGCATCGCCAGCGGCGATCTCGATCATCGCCAGCACGTAGGCGATCGGGTCCATGCCCGCGCCGCCGTACTCGGCCGGCACCTCGATGCCCATCAGCCCGTTCTCGCCAAGCAGGCGGATGTTCTCCAGCGGGAACTCGCCCACCCGGTCGAAATGATCGGCGCTGGGCGCGATCTTCTCCTGGGCGATGCGCCTGGCCACTTCCTGGATCATCAACTGTTCTTCGGTGAATCCGAAATCCACGGCAAACCCCTTCGTTCAAATGCGGTGTCGGGGGCATTGTACCGGCCACCCTACGCATACGTACGCAGCTTGACCGCGACCCCAAGCACGCCGACAATATCTTTATATCGCGATAGGAAGATATTATGGATCTGGAAGCCTGGTCGACCCGGCTCAAGGTGTTCGCCGACGCCACCCGGGTGCGGTTGCTGCTCCTGCTGTCCTCCGAAGAACTTACCGTGGCCGAACTTTCCTCCATCACCCAGCTGGCCCAGCCGCGCGTCTCCACCCACCTGGCCAAGCTCAAGGAAGCCGGCCTGGTCCGCGACCGGCGCGCCGGGGTCTCGGCCTATTACCGCTTCGACGAGGACAACCTGGACAGCGCCCAGCGCGAACTGTGGCGAAGCCTGCGCCAGGGCAGCGATGACCCGCTGCTGCGCCAGGACGCCGAACGGGTGCCGCTGGTGCTGGCCACCCGCGCGGCCGAGCAGAACTGGGCCGACAGCGTGGCCGGCGACATGGAGCGCCATTATTCGCCCGGCCGCACCTGGGAGGCGCTGGCGCGCACGGCGCTGCCGCTGCTGGAAACCGGCGATGTGCTGGACATCGCCTCCGGCGACGGCGTACTGGCCGAACTATTGTCCCCGCACGCCAAGCGCTACGTCTGCGTGGACACGAGCGCCCGCGTGGTCGCCGCCGCCGGCGAACGGCTGCGGCGTTTCCCCAACGTGGAAGTTCGGGAAGGCGACATGCACGCCCTGCCCTTCGCCGACCAGAGCTTCGACCTGGTGGTGCTGATGCACGCCCTGACCTATTCGGCCAAGCCGCCGCAGGCGGTGGCCGAGGCAGCCCGGGTCATGCGCCGTGGCGGGCGCCTGCTGCTCAGCAGCCTGGCCCGGCACGAACACCAGGCCGCGGTGCAGGCCTACGGCCACCAGAACCTCGGCTTCAGCGACAAGGAGTTGCGCAAGTACGCCGAGAAAGCCGGCTTGCAGGTGTCCAACCTCGGCACCGTCACCCGCGAACGGCGCCCGCCGCATTTCGAGGTGCTCTCACTCATCGGAGTAAAGCCATGAACCACCTGCCGTGGTTGAATCCCGACCGCGTCCATGCGCTGCAGCAGGCGCTGTCCGAACGCATCCTGATCATCGACGGCGCAATGGGCACGATGATCCAGCGCCACCGCTTCGAGGAAGCCGACTATCGCGGCACCCGCTTCGCCGATGGCTACGACAGTGCCCACGTGCACGACGGGCGCTGCGGCCATGCCACGGCGGACGAATCGAAGGGCCACGACCTCAAGGGCAACAACGACCTGCTGCTGCTGAGCAAGCCGGAAGTCATCGCCAACGTGCACACCGAATACCTCGAGGCCGGCGCCGACCTGATCGAGACCAACACCTTCAACGCGACCTCGATCAGCCAGGCCGACTACCACCTCGAGCACCTGGTCTACGAGTTGAACCGGGAAGGCGCGCGCATCGCCCGGGCCTGCTGCGACGCCATCGAAGCCAGGGTCCCGGGCAAGCCGCGCTTCGTGATCGGCGTGCTCGGGCCGACCAGCCGCACCGCCTCGATCAGCCCGGACGTCAACGATCCCGGCTTCCGCAACACCAACTTCGACGAACTGCGCGCGACCTACAGGGAGGCGATCGAAGGCCTGATCGACGGCGGCGCCGACACGATCATGGTCGAGACGATCTTCGACACGCTCAACGCCAAGGCGGCGCTGTACGCGATCGAGGAAGTGTTCGAGGGGCGCCACGGTCGCCTGCCGGTGATGATCTCCGGCACGATCACCGATGCTTCCGGACGCACCCTGTCCGGGCAGACCGCCGAGGCGTTCTACGCGTCGGTCGCCCATGGCAGGCCGCTGTCGGTGGGGCTGAACTGCGCCCTCGGCGCCAAGGACCTGCGCCAGCATGTCGAGACCCTGGCCCGGGTCGCCGACGGCTACGTCAGCGCCCACCCGAACGCCGGTTTGCCCAATGCGTTCGGCGAATACGACGAGACCCCGGAGGAGATGGCGGAGACCCTTCGGGAGTTCGCCCGCTCCGGCCTGCTCAACCTGGTCGGCGGCTGCTGCGGGACCACGCCCGCGCATATCCGGGCGATCGCCGAGGCGGTGGCCGGGATCGCCCCGCGCAGGCTGCCTGCCGCCGCGGCACTGGCGGACGCGGCATGAGTGCGCAGACCCGCCACACGCGCCTGTCCGGCCTGGAACCTCTGGTCATCACCCCGGACCTGTTGTTCATCAACGTCGGCGAACGCACCAACGTCACCGGCAGCGCGCAGTTCAAGAAGCTGATCAAGGAAGGGCGTTTCGAGGAAGCGGTCGAGGTGGCGCGCCAACAGGTCGCCAACGGCGCGCAGATCCTCGACGTCAACATGGACGAAGGCCTGATCGATTCGGAGGCGGCGATGGTGCGCTTCCTCAACCTGATCATGTCCGAGCCCGACATCGCCCGGAT
>SEHC01000564.1 GCA_004173415.1 Lysobacteraceae bacterium | reverse complement strand
CTGCGCGCCGGCGACCGCGTGCGCGGCTACCTGTTCGACGTGCGCACCGAGCCGCGCGGCCCGCAGCTGTTCATCAGCCGCGCCGCCCCGGAGTTCATGATCGAGCTGTTCAAGCTGGAAGTGCCGGAAGTGGGCCAGGGCCTGGTCGAGATCAAGGCCTGCGCACGCGATCCGGGCGACCGCGCCAAGATCGCGGTGCTGGCCCACGACACCCGCACCGACCCGATCGGCGCCTGTATCGGCATGCGCGGTTCGCGCGTCCAGGCGGTGTCCAACGAGCTCAACGGCGAACGCGTGGACATCGTGCTGTGGAACGACAGCGCGGCCAATTTCGTCATCAACGCGATGGCCCCGGCCGAAGTGCAGTCGATCATCGTCGATGAAGAGAAACACTCCATGGACCTGGCCGTGGCCGAGGATCGCCTGGCCCAGGCCATCGGCAAGGGTGGCCAGAACGTGCGCCTGGCCAGCCGCCTGACCGGGTGGCAGCTGAACGTGATGACCCAGGACCAGGTTTCGGCCAAGTCCGAGGCCGAGCAGGCGGTCGCCCGCCAGCTGTTCGTCGACAAGCTGGAAGTGGACGAGGAAATCGCCACCATCCTGGTCGCCGAGGGCTTCAATACGGTCGAGGAAATCGCCTACGTGCCGGTCGGCGAGCTGCTGGCGGTGGAGGGCTTCGACGAGGACATCGTCGAGGAACTGCGCGCCCGCGCCCGCGACGCCCTGCTCAACGAGGCGCTGGCCGAGGAAGAGGAAGCCGACGAGAACCAGCCGGCCGAGGACCTGCTGGCGCTGCAGGGCATGGACGAGGAAACCGCCTTCGCGCTGGCCTCCCATGGCGTGCGCACCAGCGAGGACCTGTCCGACCTGGGTACCGATGAAATCGTCGATTTCGGCATCGACGGGCTGGACGAGGATCGCGCCAAGGCGTTGATCCTGGCCGCCCGCGCCGAGGAGATCGCACGGCTGGAACGCGGCGAATGAGCCGGCAATGAACGCCGCCCTGAACAATACAGGGCTAGAATCCGCGTTCCCTTCGCAATAGGCGGGGGGACGCCTACGAAGGTCACGGGATCCGAATGACGCAGCAAACCACCATCCGCAAGCTTGCCGAACTGGTCAATACGCCGGTCGAGAAACTGCTGGAGCAACTGGCCGAGGCCGGCATGAGCTTCAGTGGCCCCGACCAGCCGGTGACCAGCACCGAGAAGATGAAGCTTCTCGGCTTCCTGCGCCGCACCCACGGCAAGGCAGAGAAGCCTGCCGAGGACGACGCAGCGCCGAAGCGGATCACGCTGAACCGGCGCAAGGTGCAGGAAGTGACCGTCGCCGCCGGCCGGACCAAGACCACGGTCAACGTCGAGGTCCGCCAGAAGCGCACCTACATCAAGAGCGACGAGGTCGAGGC
>SEHC01000563.1 GCA_004173415.1 Lysobacteraceae bacterium | reverse complement strand
GAGGCATCGGTGACCGCCGACAGGTAGTTGCTGATCGCCGCGTCGTACTGGGCGACCCGGTTGAACGCGGACACCGACAGGGAGAAACGGGTGGCGGCCGAGAGCTGGCCGTCGCCGGCCTCAAGTTCCGCGACCAGGGCCGGGTACTGCGAAGGATCGGTGGCCACGGCCACGCGCGCGAAGTTCTTGGCCGCCGAACGCAGCATCGCGGGCCCGCCGATGTCGATGTTCTCCACTGCCTCGGCCAGGCTGCAGTCGGCCCTGGCGGTGACCTGTTCGAACGGATACAGGTTCAGCACCAGCAGGTCGATCGCCTCGATGCCGTGAGTGGCCATGACCGCGTCGTCGACCCCGCCGCGGCCGAGCAGGCCGCCATGCACCTTGGGATGCAGGGTCTTGACCCGGCCGTCCATCATTTCCGGGAATCCGGTGACCTCGGCGACATCCCGCACGGCCAGCCCGGCGTCGCGCAGGGCCTTGGCGGTGCCGCCGGTGGACAGCAGTTCAACCTGGCGCGCGGCCAGGGCGCGGGCCAGTTCGACCAGGCCGGTCTTGTCGGAAACCGACAGCAGGGCGCGACGGATCTTCACCGGCGAGGCGGTGGCAGCGATGTTCATGGGTGGTGGATTCGGGAAGCGGAAATCGCCGAAATTATACGCCGCGGCAATCGCCGCCGGCCCCACCCGCGGCCATCATCGCGGCCTCAAGGCCGCGCGGGCTTCGCTGCGGCATCGACCTTGGCGACACTGGGGAAATAGAAGTCGATTTCCTCGCGCACTTCGCCCAGGGCCGGGTCGCGCGGCAGCTTGGCGGCGACCTCGGCCGCGGTCGACTTAACCCATTCCATGCCCGCCTTGCCAAGCCCGCCGTAGCCGTCGGCACCGGCCGTCCACAGGTTCTGCGCGCGCGTGGCGGTGCGCTCGAAGCTGTAGCTGGTGACGGCCTTGCCGTTGAGCATCACCTCGTACCTGACCACCAGGCGGTCATTGGTGACCAGCGGGATGAGGCCCAGAGTGCTGCCGGAAAGCACCGCGCTGAGGAAGCCGGTGGCCACGCCGCCCGCGGTCGGCCGCAGGGTGTGGGTCACCACCAGGGCCAACGGGCTGCCGGGCAGTTCCTTGTCCAGGGCGGCCAGGGCCGGTTCGGCCTGCAGCGCCGCCAGCAATTCGTCGGCGGCCACCGAGCTGTAGAACTTCATCGGCGGCAGGGCGACGGTTTCCGTGGCCGGCAAGGCCGCGGCCACCGGGGTAGCGGTAGCCGGCAGCGCCGGATCGGCCGCCATGGCCGAGGTGGGCAGCAGCAACAGGAGCGCAAGCGCGGATTCGCGGATCATGGCGTGTTCCTACTGGTAGCAGTTGAGCTGGACGGTGTTGGACAGCGCCGCCTGGTTGGCGACCTGCATGCTGCCGG
>SEHC01000105.1 GCA_004173415.1 Lysobacteraceae bacterium | reverse complement strand
ACTTGCTGCGCGTCCATAGCCTGATGGGTCGACAAGGCGACATAGAACGTCGCGCCATCCTCCGCCTTCAACTCCTTGAAGCTGGCCGCACACGAAGAAGCTGCGCTCAAGGAAGGCCATGCCGACAAGGCAACAAGCACAACGCACAAACGGACGCCCTGCGCCCAGGTTGAAATAGCCATAGTTCTTCTCATTCGTCCTTGGAGAAAATGCGATATTCCGTAGTGACGGCCCGCCCACGAATTCCAGGCCGAAGCCGGAACCCCACGTCGCGCGCGTTCCATCGTCCTTCCATCGACGGATCGGGCTTTCCGGATGCCAGTCGCGAAACCCTTTCGCAACTCACGCATGGCCGATCCACTCCCTGCATCCGTCCGCACCTGCCTGGCATTCCGGCCAGCCCATCGCGTCTGGATGATGCCAGGTGCGGATCGAGTCTATCCGAACCGGAGCGGCAGCTGCAACGCCGTATCGCGCGTCAGCCCGGGCGGACGGCAGCAAGAAAGACGACTCAGAAAGCACTGACGTCTCAGCGGGCATCTTGGTGACGGGACACCTGGAAGATCGCTGATTTGTATGCTGGGAATCCACTACACGGCGTACTGGCGCAACCTCCTCCAAGGGCGCGGCGGACCGCAGCAAGGTTGGATGCTTCCATCAACCCGGCGCGTCTCGCTGATGCATAGGTCACGTTGGGTGGATCAAGCCAACCCAGACAAGGTTTTGGCCGACCTGCTGGCAGGTGACTTGAAACGCCGGCGCGTGCCGCGCTCTGATGACGCGGGTTGATGCCGCTGCCAAGGCCGCAAATGGCCGCCCCTGGAAACAAGTCGATGGACAGGAAAGGGAATCGACCCGATACCTGACGGCGCCACCTCAAGGCATCTGGCAGTTCCGCGCCGCCGCCATCTGGATCAATGCGGCCGCGCGCGGGTTCGCCTGCAGGCTGTTGGCCAGATCCTGCGCCGAGGCGGCATTGGCCAGGCCAACGCGGGTCTGTGCCGGCCGGATCTCGGCCATCGCCGCGCGCCGCAGCGCCGCCTGCTCGGCTTCGTGCTGCATCGCCCCCGCGCCCTGCACCGCATTGGGCGCCACTGAAGCGGCGGCAGTGCCGGCGGTCTGGGCCGCGGCCAGGCCGACCGCGCGGGCCTGGTTGGAGGCCATTGCCTCGCGCAGTTGCTCGCCCGCGGCCACGCCCTCGGCCGCGGTCTGCGCGCTGACCCCGGCGAACCGCGAGGCCTGCAGCTCGGCGATGATCTGCGCGCAGGTCATAGACGCATCCCCGGGACGCGCGCCGCCCGGTGCGGCCGCCGCCGCGCCCAGGTTGCCGAATGCGGCCTTCTGCGCCTCGCAGGCTTCCACCGTGATCGGCGCATTGGGCATGGCCGCCAGTTGCGCGCAGTCGACGGCCGCGGCCCCGTTCTGCAGGTCCTGCGCGCTTTGCTGCGCGCTCGCCAGCAGGGGCAGGGACGCGAGCGCCAGCACCGTGGCCAGGGATGGGAGAAAGGAATGGATTGTCATGGGAATGCCTCCGTCGCGATCCCCCCTCCAGACCAACGAGCCCGCCACGCACGGGCGGACAGACGGCGCCGCACGTTGCGCCGCCTGCCGCGGTATCTTCGCGGACACGCCTGGTCGGTCGGCAGCCGGGCGATGCCGGGCACGCCGCCTGCCGAACCCCTGGTCCCTATTTTCCAGAGAGGTGGATGCCGTGATCCGTTGCCTGCTCGTCCTGTGCCTGTTGTCCTGCGCCACCGCCGTGCCCGCCGCCGAACCGGCGCGCGTGCTCCTGGTCGGCACCTACCACTTCGGCAATCCGGGCCAGGACCAGGCCAACGTCGAATCGGCGGATGTCACCGTGCCGGCGCGGCAGGCCGAACTGCAAGCCGTCACCGATGCACTGGCCCGCTTCGAACCGACCCTGGTCGGGGTCGAATGGCCGGCCGCTGCCGCCAGCACGCAATACGCGCAGTACCGCGATGGCAGCCTGCCGCCCTCCAGCAACGAGGTGGTGCAACTCGGCTTCCGCCTGGCCAAACAACGGGGCCTGGACCAGGTCCATGGCCTCGATGTGCCCGGCGAGTTTCCGTTCGAAGCCGTGCAGGCCTGGGCGCAGGCCAATGGCCGGACCGATGCGCTCGCTGCACTGATGCAACAGGCCCAGGGCATCACCGCGCGGATCACCGCCTTGCAGGCCACCCATTCCATCGGCGGCGTGCTGCGCGAAATGAACACCGCGCAGGCCATCGACGAGGCCGCCGGCTTCTATGCCGAGTTCCTGCGCTACGGCAAGGGCGACGACCAGCCCGGCGTGGCCCTCAACGCCGCCTGGTCACAACGCAACCTGGCCATCTGCGCGCGCCTGCTGCAGGCCCTGCAACCCGGCGACCGCGCGGTGGTGTTCTACGGCCAGGGCCACGTGCACCTGCTGGACCAGTGCCTGCGCGTCGCGCCTGGAGTGGAACTGGTCCAAGCCAACGCATTCCTGCCCGCGGGCAGGTGAAGCGCAGACGCCTCAATCCATCACCTCGGTCTGCTACCTGTTCGCTTCCGCGTCCTTCGCTGGCGGCAGGCCGAAACGGGCGTGAGGTGTTCGGACAACGTGCCTGGCCTCGCAGTGACGATTTGCCAAAGGCATTCGCCCGATGCGCCCCCCGGGCATGGCCAGGTCAGCCTGGGCTTCCAGCAACCAGGCGCTGCCGGTGGTTCCACATCCGGAGTCGGCCTTCCTCGATGACGGGCAGTACCACAGCGCCTGGCAGGACTGGCAACTGGGCCTCACCCACCACGCCGCGCTCGGCACGCTGGACATTGCCTCGCACGCGGTCCTGACCTATCCGAGCCACGACTACGTCTTCTTCGCCAGTGCGCCGGTGGGCCAGCGCCTGAAGAAATTTCGCATCGGTGTCAATCGCGTCGATCCCACCCGGACTTCCGAGTTGTGGTACCAGTACGACCGGCTCCTGCAGTCCAGGTTCTGAACCGGGGACGCACGATCGCAGCGTTGCAGCCGAGCGACGCAATGTCGCGATGGCGCTGCAGGCCGCGCGATCGATAATCTAGCCAAGGGGCACGAAGGAAGCTGATAGCGCTTGGCCTTGGGTCGAAGAAGCTGGATTAACCAGCCGCCACGGTTACGCCAGCGAGCGTGAGCTGACACCGGGCGCAACCTGATTCTGATTGATGGATTCCCGTTGTTCCGGGAACTGTGCTGGCCGCGCGAGCTGTCGGTCGAACGCTTCCATGCTCCGCATGCTGTCCCGGAATTCCGGCGCGGGAGTCGACAGGTTTGCGTCTGTCCGGAAACCTGGGACCTTGCCTATGACGAACACCCGTTCGGCCTGCACAAAGATTGCGTCGATCTGCTCCGGCCTCAGGATGCCGGCCTCTGTTTTAGCCCGCATCGCCACCTCGGCAACTTTCTCAAGCGTGGTTTCTTCCGGCAAATTCTGCCGGATGGCCTCGAACAGCGCGTAATCACGGTGGCCAGATGGGATGCCATCAACTCGAAGACCCTGGAGTCCTTCCAGCTCACCATTGCCTCCTGCGAGGCCCATGGGCGGAGCTGCCGGCCCCCCATCCAGTTGGACCCGGGCCTGTTGGCGTTGCAACACATCCTGGATGACTTCCAGTGTTTGTTGGTTTGCCCGGCCGGTCACCGGAAGCCCATGTGCCTCCTGGAAACCCCGTATGGACTGCTCCGTGCCTTGGTCGTAAGTTCCGGTTGTGGCGATCCGCCGGCCTCTTGCATCTCTCATGTCGAGTGCTTGCAGGTCGATCTGCAACTGTCGGACATCCATGCCGGACTCAAAGCGGCGTAGTGCGCCATCTTCCATTGCGGGGAGTCCAACGATTGGGCCGACTCCAGCGCCCGGTCGAACTCGTCCTGCATCCAGATCAGCGAGGAACTCCGGCGTCAACAGCGCATGCCATGCGTCGAATCGCTCATGCCGATCACGCAATCCATTGTATCCACCGTTAATGGCGAGCGTTGCCGCCGAGACGTCATCGCGGTCCGCTTGCGGTACACGCTCTTGCCAATACCAGACGGAGATACGAGCCGCATTCTCCATATTCGAGGCCAGATCAGGGTTTGTTGTGAGGTCAAGGCCAAGCGCAGCGCCAGCCGTCCTATAGTTCTCTTCCCCGGTAAGTTGGTTGAACCCGCGGCCACGATAGAGATAGCCGTCGCCGGCATCATCATTCCCCATGCGTCCGCCATACATCAACCGGGCAAGCTCCTGCGGCCGGCCATCAAGTGCAGCTAGATGCGCAGCCTCAAGACGCTCACGTCCCTCCCGGAAAGCGGACGGGACCGGGATCTGGTGGATCCCTCTCGTATAGCGGAAGCTCTCTTCCTTCCGGGTAAGCCCTCCTGATTCATGGCTTAGCTGGGCCATGAAGTTGGCAAGCTCATCCCGTGCGGTGATGTTGGCTTGTCTTGCGGCCCGCAATACTTCAATTTCGTTCGTGGTTGGCATATCCGAGCGCTCCTTGCTCATTGCTGCTGGGCCTAGATCGGGTCTTCCAGGAATTCCCTTGGGTCAAATTCTTCAATCGGCACGGGCTTCAGCACGGGCGCCTCAGTGTGGTGCTGTTCGATAGTGCCATCAAGGCGGTCAAGCACCTTGGTGATGATTGCATCAAGGACCCAGGTGCGCGCGTCGGTTGAATAGGAGAACTTGTACTCACGCTGCCACAACTCGCGGGATCCTCCCTCGAATCCAAGGCGAAAACCTCCGGGCATAGGATCTATCCCTTGAAGAGGGTCGCCCATCGCGCCGCCACAGGTTTGGCAAAGTATGGCTTTCGGACTCATTGCTGCCATCTCCAGAGTCCCGCTTTCTGTCCTCTGAAAGATCAGCAGTGCCCTGGGCTGACTTCTTGCGGGTGCGTCGCCAACTCTCTCAAGGACCACGAGTACATCCGTGTCGCCATCGAAATCCAGGTCCCCCCGCTCCTGCAGGCGAATCGAGCTAGAGCCGGGAATGAGGGCGGAAACCATCGCATTGTCCGCTGCGAGGTCGAGTGGTATTCCAGCGCCGCCGGAGGCGCGCGAAGTTCCACTCATGGCAAACACCGCATACAGAACCATTGCTTTGGATTTGAATCGATAGTCCATATCAACAAGCTCCATTGGATGGGTCGAGCCTACCGTCTAGATTGGAGCACTTCAAGAAGGTGACCGGTGTTGGCCGGATCGACGCCAGGCGCCTGTCTTTCAGAGACTTCTGTTGCGGTTATCAGAGTATTCCTACACCCGCGGAGCTGCAGGAGCGCCTACAGTCGTATCTGCGAACGATAGGGCAGACCAGCTGCGTGAGAAGAGTGAATCAGCGTGAGAACTGACGAAAAAAAAATATCTCCACTAGAAGTACTCAGCATCCTCGGTGTTTCTGTCTTGGTGGTTCATCTTGCGCATGGCACATCACCAGATGCAGAAGGGACGCCAGCCTCAAGCATGAGTTCGTCCGATCGCACGCGGATCGAGAAGTCGCTTGCGGAGGAGCTTCAGGAGAGCGTGGATCGAAAAGGCAAGCTTCCTGGGCAACGCAAGATCGAGATATCGGTGAGCCTGTCGACAGGGGAAAGACGACTGCAGATCGATCTGGGACGCGATGGCGTTCCAGCCAAGGCCGGCGCTGCCTCGGAGGATCAATGCAGCTCGCTGATCACGGAGGCGATGAGCATCCTCAACGGGATTATCAGCGTCAACAGTTACGTGTGTACATACGGCGGGAACGATATCCGGTTCTACCATCCGGAGCCGGCGTTACCGCACGATCAAACAGGTGATCGTGTTGCTTCCAAGGGTCGCGTAGGGCCGTAGGGTGGCCTGGCGCACCGCTCCGCTTCGTGTCGAGGATGCCTGACAGAAGGCAATGTGGGCCAAGGCCCACCCTGCGGCCGCTCTATTCCCGGTTCTGCTGCGCATAGCGGCTTGGCGTCATGCCCGCATGGCGCCGGAACGCCGCGCTGAAGGCGCTGCCCGATGCGTAGCCCACGCGCTCGGCGATCTCCGAGTTGCCCAGTTCGCCCTCCCGTAGCCAGCGCATGGCAAAGCGCATGCGCCAGGCCAGCAGGTATTCCATCGGCGCCACGCCGACGACGCGGATGAAGCGTTCGTGGAAGGTCGAACGCGACAGCGCCGCGGCGCTGGCCAGCTGCGCGACCGTCCACGGGCGTTCCATGTGCGCATGCATCAGGGTCAGGGCCACGGCGAGGCGTTCGTCGCCCAGGCCCTTGAGCAGTCCCGGTGGTGCATTGCCTGCGCTGGTCGAACGCATGGCTTCGATCAGCAGCAGTTCCACCAGGCGCGACAGTGCCGACTCGCCACCAGGCAGGGCGGCGATCGTTTCCTGCGCGACCATCGCCACCAGCTGCGACAGGCGCGCGGACCCGGATACATGCACCACCGCCGGCAGCATCGACACCAGCAGCGCCGGGTCGCCCGGGTCGAAGACGAACGCGCCGCCGAGCGAGCGCATGTCGGGCGTGCCCTCCGCTTCGCCGTAGCGCACCTCGCTGCCATCGCTGGGCAGGGCATCGGGATCCCGCAACACCGGCGCAGGCGGGTCGGCGCTGGACAGGGTGAAGGCGGGCGTGGCCGGCAGCAGGATGAAATCGCCGGCGTCGATGGCGAACGGCGCGTGCCCATCGACGGCGAGTTCGCAGCCGCCCTCCAGGACGATGCAGAAGCTGGGCCTGCCGTACTCGGCGTAGCGCACGGCCCAGCGGCCTTTGCCGCTGATGAC
>SEHC01000562.1 GCA_004173415.1 Lysobacteraceae bacterium | reverse complement strand
GCATCAGCCTTGCTGAGGTCGGCGCTTTCGGCGACGGCATCGATCAGATCGGATTTGTTCATGTAAAGACTCCGTGTGCAGCTATCGCTGCGGAATGAGTGTTCGGAATTTCCCAGCCATTAACCGGGTATCAGCCGAGGAGGTATGCCGCGAGGCGCTAGATGCAATCAGGCGCCGGCGGGTAGTGCTGTTATACCAGCGGGGTGCAACCCGCGCAACCCGAAAAGCCAATAACGGCGCGGGTTTTGCCGCTTTTCACTGAAGCGGGCCGGGCTTTTTTTCAATGCTTCACGCCTTCTTGCGCGGGCGATTTGCCGCCCTCGCGGACCGGCAGTTTTTCCCCGCTGCCCGAGGCCGCCGGCGTCAACGGACGCTCCAGGGCCAGGTCGAGTACTTCGTCGATCCAGCGCACCGGCACGATCTTCATGCCCTGGGTGACGTTGGCGGGAATTTCCGCCAGGTCCTTGCGGTTCTCCTCGGGGATGATCACGGTGGTGATGCCGCCACGAATAGCGGCCAGCAGTTTTTCCTTGAGTCCGCCGATCGCCGAGACCCGGCCGCGCAAGGTGATTTCGCCGGTCATGGCCACGTTGGCGCGCACCGGGTTCTTGGTCAGGGTGGACACCAGGGCGGTGGCCATGGCGATGCCGGCGCTGGGGCCGTCCTTGGGCGTGGCGCCGTCGGGCACGTGCAGGTGCACGTCCTGTTTCTGCAGGAAATCGGTATCGATGCCCAGGCTTTCGGCGCGCGAACGCACCACCGACAGGGCCGCCGAAGCGGATTCCTTCATCACGTCGCCCAATTGACCGGTCAGGGTCATGCCGCCCTTGCCGGGAACCAGGCTGACTTCGATCTGCAGCAGGTCGCCACCGACCTCGGTCCAGGCCAGCCCGGTCACCAGGCCGATCTCGTTCTGCTCCTCGGCGCGCCCGAAGTCGAAGCGACGCACGCCCTGGTATTTCTCCAGGTTCTTGGAGGTGACGCTGATCGCGGAAGCTTTCTTCTTCGCCGGCTTCGGACCCGCCAGCGCGATTTCCTTGACCACCTTGCGGCAGACCTTGGCGATCTCGCGTTCGAGGTTGCGCACCCCGGACTCGCGGGTGTAATAGCGCACGATGTCGCGGATCGCGCTGTCGGCGATCTTCAGCTCTTCCGGCTTCAGGCCATTGGCCTTCAGCTGCTTGGGCACCAGGTAACGCTCGGCGATGTGGAGTTTCTCTTCCTCGGTGTAGCCCGGGATGCGGATCACTTCCATGCGGTCCAGCAGCGGGCCGGGGATGTTCAGCGTGTTGGAGGTGGCCACGAACATGACCTCGGACAGGTCCAGGTCGACCTCGAGGTAGTGGTCGTTGAAGGTGTTGTTCTGCTCCGGATCCAGCACTTCCAGCAGCGCGGACGACGGGTCGCCGCGGAA
>SEHC01000561.1 GCA_004173415.1 Lysobacteraceae bacterium | reverse complement strand
TGGGCCACGGTGCGTTTCAGTCGCGGCCTGTTCGGCAAGGCCCCGGATCCGAAATATCTGGAAAAGGTGCTCCGTGACCTGTCGCTGTGGGACAAGAAGGACAGCAAGATCCTGGCCTTGTCCGGGGGAATGAAGCGCCGCGTCCTGATCGCCAAGGCGCTGGCCCACGAGCCGGACATCCTGTTCCTGGATGAGCCCACGGCCGGCGTCGACGTCGAGCTGCGCCATGACATGTGGGCAATGGTGCGCAAGCTGCGCCAGAGCGGGGTCACGGTGATCCTGACCACGCACTACATCGAGGAGGCAGAGGAGATGGCCGACCGCATCGGCGTGGTCAGCAAGGGCGAACTGATCCTGGTCGAGGACAAGCAGGTGCTGATGCGCAAGCTGGGCAAGAAGCAGCTGACCCTGAGCCTGCGGACCCCGCTGGAAGCGATCCCGGCGGCGCTGGCCGACCTGCCGCTGGAGCTGGCCGACGACGGCCACGTGCTGGTCCACACCTTCGACGTGCAGGCCGAGGAGACCGGCATCGCCGCGCTGCTCAGGCGCCTGGCCGAACTGGGCATCGACTTCAAGGACCTGCATTCCAGCGAAAGCTCGCTGGAGGAGATCTTCGTCAGCCTGGTCCACGGCGCGCGCGCGGAGGCCCGGCCATGAACTGGCACGCGGTCCGCGCGATCTACCGTTTCGAGATGGCGCGTACCTTCCGCACCATCACCCAGTCGATCGCCTCGCCGGTGCTGTCGACCTCGCTGTATTTCGTGGTCTTCGGCGCGGCCATCGGCTCGCGCATGGGCGCCATCGACGGGATCAGCTACGGCGCCTTCATCATCCCCGGCCTGATCATGCTGTCGCTGCTCAACGAAAGCATCTCCAACGCCTCCTTCGGCATCTACATGCCCAAGTGGGCCGGCACCATCTACGAACTGCTGTCGGCGCCGGTGTCCTTCGTCGAGGTGGTGCTGGGCTACGTAGGCGCGGCGGCGACCAAGTCGCTGATCCTCGGGCTGCTGATCCTGGCCACCGCGCGGATCTTCGTGCCCTACGAAATCGCCCACCCGGCATGGATGGTGTGCTTCCTGCTGCTGACCGCGGTGACCTTCAGCCTGTTCGGCTTCATCATCGGCCTGTGGGCCGACGACTTCCAGAAGCTGCAGGTCATCCCGTTGATGGTGGTGACCCCGCTGACCTTCCTGGGCGGGGCGTTCTACTCGATCGACATGCTGCCGCCGGTCTGGTCTACGGGGTGGCCGACGTCAACGTGGGCATCAGCCTGGCCGCGATCCTGGGCTTCCTGGCCCTGTGCCTGGGGCTGGTGTGGTGGATCTTCCGCAGCGGCTGGAAACTGCGGGCCTGAAGCCGGTCCGGGGCCAGGCGTCGCGTCACTGCACGCGCGGCACGGGCAAGGCGGCCGGGGGGCGGGTTTTTTCTTGGTTCCCCCGGCAGCGCAATAAGGTGTAATAAGGCCATGCAGGGGAAAGGGATCGGGCCACACCACATGCAAGCACCCAAGACGCAGCGTGCGCCCGCCGGCTTCCTGGCCGGGATGCTGCCCGATTCCTGGCGCCGCCGTTCGTGGCGCTCGCTCAGCCCGCTCGAGCGCCAGCAGCTGACCGAGGCCCAGGTCCGGGCGACGCGGCCGATCATCGGTGGCGTGGTCTTTGCCGGGGCGATGGTGCTGGGCATGACCGGGTTGTTCGAGGCGGTGGGGCTGGCTCCCGGGATCGGCTATCCGTGGTGGCTGACCCTGTCGATGGCCGCGGTGGTGGCCGGGTGCGCCTATGCCATCGGGCGCCTGGAAAGCTGGCAGGGCCGCCTGACCCTGACCCTGCTGGGCACCGTGCTGCTGGGCATATTCCTGTCGGTGCCGCTGCCGGGCAACACTGCGCAGCTGGCGATCCGCACCGGCCTGTTCCAGCTGGTGCCGATCGCCTTGCTGGCGCTGCTCTCGCAACGTCCTTCCGGACTGCTGATGGTGGCGCTGATGGTCACCCTGGCCGCCTTGCGCATGCAGCTGCACGGCGCGCCGTCCTCGGGCGCGGCGGTGTACTGGCTGTTCACCGCGACCACGGTCGGCTTCGGCCTGCTGCTCGGCGGCTATCGCATGGATTTCGCCATCGCCGCGCTGCTGATGCGCAACCGCTTGCGCCAGCAGGCGGTCACCGACGCGCTGACCGGGCTGATCAACCGCGAAGGCTGGAACCGCGAGGCGATCGCCGCCTACGCGGTGGCCCACGAATGCGCGCAGCCGCTGAGCCTGGCGTTCTTCGACATCGACCATTTCAAGTCGGTCAACGACACCCACGGCCACGATGCCGGCGACCGCGTGCTGCAGACCATGGGC
>SEHC01000560.1 GCA_004173415.1 Lysobacteraceae bacterium | reverse complement strand
TTCACCAGGTCCACGGCACTGCTGAGGTGGGTCCAGGCGGTGAGCAGGATCACCGGCAGGTCGGGATGCAGGGCGCGGATCGCGGCGAACAGCGCCTCGCCTTCCTCGCCCGAGGTGGTGTCGGCGGTGAAATTCATGTCCTGGATGACCAGGTCCACCGATTCCTGCCGCAGCAGGGCCAACCCGGCCTCGGGCGAATCGGCATGCAGGGTCGTCAGCTCATGCAGCGAGAACAGCACTTCCAGCGCGGTGGCCACGGCCGGGTTGTCGTCGATGATCAGCAGGGTGCTCATGCGGGAATCAGCGCGCCATGGAGTGTGGGGTAGGTGGCATTATTGCCCGGCAGGCGCCGGGCGATGGCCATAGCTCAGCACCCGGGTGATCCGCCATTGCCCGTCCTGCCGCTGCCAGACGATGACGAAGTCGGCCAGGCCTTCGCAGCTGCCGCTGGCGGACTGGCAGAAGCGGTGCACCCCCTGGGAGATGGCGCCGAAATCCTTGACCGGGAAAACCTTCAGTGTTCCCGGCACCAGCTCGCGACGGAAATTCCCGCACACGTACCTGGCGGTGTTGGCGATCATCGCCTCGCGGGTCCAGGTGACGCCGCCGGTGTCGTGGTAGAACTCGACCCCGGGAGCGAAATACCCTGCGTGCTCGTCCAGCCGCCCCGGTTCGGCGCAGTGGTTGAAGGCGTCGAATACCTTGGCGTCCTGCGCCGAGATTTCATCGAACAGCGTTGTCGGGGCCGCATCCGCGCCAGGCGCGGCGTGCAGCGTCGTGGAGAGCAGCAGCGACAGTCCGGCAAGTTTCATGTCATGTCCGTGTGCGGGAAGCGGAAGTCATTTGCGTATCGCCTTGGTCTCGCGACCATCCATCAACAGGACCAGCTGGTCGGCCAGGCCGGCGGCGTTCTCCAGGAAGGTGACCTTGGCGTCCACGGCCTGGACCCGGAACACCGTCTCGGAAATGCCCTGCAAGGGCCACGCCGGTTGCCCGGTGGCCTGCAGCATCAGTTGCTCGCCCTGGCGCCATACCCTCACCTCCAGGCCGGGGGAGACGACATAGCTGCCGACGTAGGCATCGAGCGTCTCCTGCGACACGAACACGCCGCTGTCGGCAGGGACCTGCGGTTGCGGCTGCGCGATCGCGGCAGCGGACGCGAGCAGGGCGGCGAGCGCCCACGACAGGGGAAGCAGGGATTTCGCATTCATGGCGAGGACCGGTACCGGGGGGATGCCGACTATAAGCACCGCATCATGAATCCGCAGGACGGGGCTCCCGCCCCGTCCTGCCCTTGCTCATGCGCTGCGCGTGGCCACCGCCGGCGGCACCGAGGCGGCCTTGCGGGCCGGGCCGTACACGGCGATCTGGCCCAGCAGCCACAGCAGCACCGCGCCCACCGGCAGGTAGTACAGC
>SEHC01000559.1 GCA_004173415.1 Lysobacteraceae bacterium | reverse complement strand
ACCGATTTCGATGCCATGACCGACCTCGGCAAGGCGCTGCGCGCCAAGCTGCAGCAACATGCCGAGGTCGTGGTCCCGCAGATCCAGTTCGAGAAGCCTTCCACCGACGGCACCCACAAGTGGCTGCTTGGAATGGATGGAAGCAACGCCATCGAAACCGTGTTCATCCCCGACAAGGGCCGCGGCACGCTGTGCGTGTCCTCGCAGGTCGGCTGCGCGCTGAACTGCCAGTTCTGCTCCACCGCGACCCAGGGATTCAACCGCAACCTCTCCACCGCCGAGATCGTCGGCCAGGTATGGGTCGCCGCACGCCACCTTGGCAACGTCCCGCACCTGCAGCGCAAGCTCACCAACGTGGTGATGATGGGCATGGGCGAGCCGCTGATGAACTTCGACAACGTGGTGCGCGCGATGAGCGTGATGCGCGACGACCTGGGTTATGGCCTGGCCAGCAAGCGCGTCACCTTGTCCACCGCCGGCATGGTGCCGATGATCGATCGCCTGTCGGTCGAATCCGACGTCTCCCTGGCGGTGTCGCTGCATGCGGCCAACGACGAGTTGCGCACCGAGCTGGTTCCACTGAACAAGAAATATCCGATCGCCGAGCTGATGGCCGCCTGCGCCCGCTACGTGCAGCACAGCAAGAAGCGCGATTCGGTCACCTTCGAATATACGATGATGCGCGGCGTCAACGACCAGCCGCAGCATGCCCGCGAGCTGGCGCGGCTGATGCGCCAGTTCGACAACACGGTCCAGTCCAAGGACGCGGGCAAGGTCAACCTGATCCCGTTCAACCCCTTCCCGGGCACGCGCTACGAGCGCAGCGCCGACCCCGACATCCGCGCGTTCCAGAAGATCCTGCTCGACGCACAGGTGCTGACCATGGTCAGGCGCACCCGCGGTGACGACATCGATGCCGCATGCGGCCAGCTCAAGGGACAGGTCGCCGACCGCACCCGCCGGCAAGCCGAGTTCCGCCTGCACCTGCAGTCGCAGGGAGTAGACGATGCGGCTGCGTGAATGCCTGGCGATGGCAGTGTTGCTGGCCCTGGCCTCAAGCGGTTGTTCCCGGCTAACCTTCATCAAGCCCAGCCCGAAGATGGTCAGCGCGACCGGCACCCCGCGCAGCGACTACCAGATCAGCGACAGCACGGCGACCAAGCAGCGCATGCGCTTGGAAGACCGGCTGGCTTTCGCGGCCCAGCGCCTGCGCAGCGGCGACGCGGCCACCGCCGAGCGTGAAGCCCGGGCGGTGCTGAAGTCCAATCCGGCATCGTCCGAGGCCCATGCACTGCTCGCGGTCATCCAGGACCAGCGCGGTGACGCGGCCCAGGCCGGTGTCCATTACAAGCGCGCGGCCGAGCTTTCCCCGGCGCAGGGCAGTGCACTCAACAATTACGGCGCCTGGCTGTGCAG
>SEHC01000558.1 GCA_004173415.1 Lysobacteraceae bacterium | reverse complement strand
GTGAAGGCGAAGCCCAGCAGGTTCAGGACCCGCCACGGGCGCCACCAGGCGATGGCCAGAATGGCCGCGTTCAAGACCGCGTAGTACGAGAACAGGGCGACATGGTTGCCGCTGCCGGTGGAGAGCCAGATCGGGGCCATGAAGCCGGCGAGGATGCCCAGCACGGCCAGGGTCTTCGAGTCCTGGGCCACGGCCAGCACGCCCAGCCCGGCGATCAGCACCACGCTGAGGCCAAGGGCCGCCGCCGCAGGCAGCAGGCCGTGCAGCTTGAAGGCGGCGAACACGGTCAGCAGCAGCACGCCGATCGCGCCGCCCTGCAAGGCCAGCGCGAAGGCGCGCTTGTCCAGGCGCTGCTTCCAGCCGAACACCAGCCCGCCCAGCGCCGCAGCGGAAATCCCGGCCAGGCGCAGTTCGATGGGCATGGTCAGCCAGCCCTGGTCGCTGGCGTACTTCAGCAGCGAGGCCACGCCGGCCAGCAACACCAGCATGCCGATCTTGACCGGCACGTTGCCGACGGTGAACCAGCGCTTGATCGCGCGCGCGGCGACCGTGAAAACATCCGGTGTCGACGGTGGCCGAGTGGGGGGACGCGGCGCGGCGGGAATGCGCTGCGCGGGGGGAAGTGGCGGCGGCAGTGGCGCGACTAGCGTCGGGTCGGCGACCTCGCTTTGCGTGACCTGGACGGCTGGCTCCTGCACGTTCGCCCTGCGCGTGAGTTCGGCCAGGGTGGGTTCGCGAACGCCAGGCGCTTCCGCGGGTACGCCTTGGGCAGGCGGCGCATCGCTATCCATCCGTTCGCGGCCGGAAATTGCGCCCGGCTGCGGCAAAGGCACGCTCCGCAAGCCTCGCATTTCATCTTCCAGCTCACCGACGCGGCGCTTCAGGCCACTGATGGACACCAGCGCCATGACCAGCAGCACCGGCACCGCCAACACCACCAGTCCAAGCAGAACCAGTATCCCCGCCAGATCATCCATTCGCGTCCATTCCCCGTGCCTGCTTCAGCGAAGCGTCGATGAATCGGTACCGCTTTGCAACCGCCGGGCACCGCGCCCTTCCAACGCCATCCCCGAGCACCGCAATAATCGCCCGGCCGGCTGTCATAGGAGCCACGCAAGTCGCGAAGCCAGGAAATCATGGGGCGGGGTCATACTGGCAAGCAGGCGGCGCGTGCTTCGCGACTTGCGTCGCTCCTGCAAACGCGGTTCCTCGCACCCACAAGAAATAACGGCGCAGGAGCCAGATACGACGGGAGCGCCACATAGGCGCTCCCGTAAAACTTTCGCTGGATCGGTGTGACTTACTTCGCCGCGACCACCCGGACCATTTCCAGGCACTTGTTCGAATAGCCCCATTCGTTGTCGTACCAGCTGACCAGCTTGACGAAGGTGCTGTCCAGGGCGATGCCGGCGTCGGCGTC
>SEHC01000104.1 GCA_004173415.1 Lysobacteraceae bacterium | reverse complement strand
CAGCGTGCACAGCGAATGGGTGATGCCTTCGACCGCGTCGCCCAGCGCATGGGCGAAGTCGTACATCGGGTAGATCGGCCAGGCGTTGCCGGTGTTCTGGTGTTCCACGTGCTTGATCCGGTACAGCGCCGGGTCGCGCAGGTTCATGTTGCCGCTGGCCATGTCGATCTTCGCACGCAGAGTGCGCGCGCCGTCGGGGAACTCGCCGGCGCGCATGCGCCGGAACAGGTCGAGGTTCTCTTCCACCGTACGGCTGCGGAACGGCGATTCGCGCCCGGCTTCGGTCAGGGTGCCGCGGTATTCGCGCATCGCCTGCGCGTCGAGGTCGTCGACGTAGGCCAGGCCGTCGCGGATGAGTTTCTCGGCGGCCAGGTAATACACGTCGAAATAGTCAGAGGCGTGGCGCAGCGACGCCCATTCGTAACCGAGCCAGCGCACGTCGTCCTGGATCGCGGCGACGAACTCGGGATCCTCCTTGGCCGGGTTGGTGTCGTCGAAGCGCAGGTTGCAGGTGCCGCTGAATTCGCCGGCGATACCGAAATTCAGGCAGATCGCCTTGGCATGGCCGATGTGCAGGTAGCCGTTGGGCTCGGGCGGGAACCGGGTATGGATGACCGCGTGCTTGCCGCTGGCCAGGTCCTCGCGGACGATCTGGCGGATGAAGTCGTTCTTTTCGCCCGCGGCAGCGTGGCCGGGCTGGGAATCGTCGGGTGTTGCGGAAGCGGGAGGCACGGCGGACATGCGTTGGCGAAGCTCGGGGAACCGGGGGCACAGTTTAGCCGACGCGGCGCTTCGGCCCGCCCCGGGCGCCATGGCAGCGGGGCGTGGAGCGGGTTACGCTGCAGCCCTGCCCTGCGGGGAAGCCCCTTATGCAAGTGGTCTATCGCGCCAACAACCTGATCGAGGCCCACCTGGCCCGGCATGCGCTGGAAGAACTGGACATCCCGGTCTTCATCTTCGGCGAGTCGCTGCTGGGCGGGGCCGGCGAGCTGCCGATGTTCGGGGTCCTGCGGGTGTGCGTGCCGGAGCCGTTCACCGATCAGGCCCTGTCCTGCCTGCAGGAGCTGGCGCTGGGGCAGGCCGATGGATCGCAAGGCCTGCCCGATGAGGGCGATGTTGATGGATTGCCGGCGGCCGGCTGAGTCCTGGGCCTCGCTGTCCACGCAGCGGCCGCCGCAAGCCGCTTGCTGAAGCCGCTTGCGAAGGCAGTCCGGCTTCAGCGCCTTTGCAGCGAGCACACGTACACGACTTCGCAGGAACCGCCGCCGGTGTCGGTGCGGGTGGTCGAGCTGCGCCAGCGCCATCCGTCGGTCGTCGAGGCCTCGACCAGCCAGCCGTCGATGCGCACCTCGTCGCCCTGCTCCACGCCAGCCAGCGCCTCGGCGACCGCCGCGCTGGCCGGGATCATGTGCATGTTGGCGCTGCTGCGCGCGATCTCGCGGGGTGGCAGCGGCGGCTGGTCCCGCCAGCGGTATCTGTACCAGCGCGAGGACTGGCTGACCTCCAGCCCGGACAGGACCCCGTCCTCGGCCATCCGCTGCCAGCCCAGCGCCAGGTCGGTGGGAGAAAGGTCGGCTTCGCGGCCGATGCGGTAGTCCTCGCGCGACAGGACCCTCGCCTCGATGCTGAAGCCGGCCAGCGGGCGCAGGCTGGCTGCGTCCAGCACGAAGGGCGACAGGCCGCCAGGCACGTCGCTCTGCAACGGCGGCTCGCCGCTGGCTACTGCCGGCGGCAGCGGACAGCCGGGTCTGGCCACCGCCGCGTCCGCCACCTCTTCACCGCGCGAGCCGGCCGAGGAAATCCACCAGCCCAGCGCGCCCAGCAGCGCACAGCCGATGAGGAAGTCGCGCAGGTTCACGCGTACGCTGACAGCCGCTCGCGGATGGTCTGGCGCAGGCCGGCAAGGTCCTTGGCGAACGCGGCGACCCCGTCGGCCAGCTTCTCGGTGGCCATCGGATCGGCGGCCAGGTCGGCTGCGAACCGGGCCGCATCGATGGGCTCGTGGCTGCCGGCTTCGGCGGACAAGGGCGTCAGCCTGCGGGGCAGGGCGCCGGTTTCGGTTTCCAGTTTCTCCAGCAGGTCCGGCGAAATTGTCAGCCGGTCGCAGCCGGCCAGCGCTTCGATCTGCGCGATGGAGCGGAAGGAGGCGCCCATGACCACGGTGGGCGAGCCGCGGCGCTTGAATTCGGCATACACGCCGCGCACGAAGGCCACGCCCGGGTCGGAATCGATATCAGCCGGGACCTCCCCACGCGCGACATGCCAGTCGAGGATCCGGCCCACGAACGGCGAGATCAGGAACGCGCCGGCCTCGGAGCAGGCCAGTGCCTGGGTGCGGTTGAAGATCAGGGTGAGGTTGCAGTCGATGCCGTCGCGCTGCAGGATCCGCGCCGCCTCGACGCCTTCCCAGGTGGCGGCGACCTTGATCAGCACGCGGTCGCGGCCCAGGCCGCGCTGTGCGTACAGTTCGATGAAGCGATGCGCCTTGCGCACCGTGGCCTCGGTGTCGTGGGCCAGGTCGGCGTCGACCTCGGTCGAGACCCGGCCCGGGATCAGCTCGGCCAGGGCCGCGCCCACCTCGATGGTCAGCAGGTCAACGACTTCTTCCACCAGGGCGTCGGGATCGTCGCCCTGGCCGCGGGCCCATGCCAGCTGCCGCTCGATGGCCTCAGCGTAGGCCGGCAGGTCCAGCGCCTTGCGCACCAGGGTCGGGTTGGTGGTGCAGTCGACCGGACGCAGGCGCCTGACCGCTTCGAAATCGCCGGTGTCGGCGACGACCACGGACATTTCCCTGAGTTGGGCGAGCTTGGAGCGGGTGTCGGCAGGGCTCATCGAGTGTCTCTTTGGTGGAGGGGAATCTGGGGGCGCGTCGAGCGCCGCCGCGACGCTCAGCGGTGGAACTTGCCGCTGGCTTCGGGCTGGTAGCGGATCCGGGTCACGTGCAGGCGCAACTGGCGGCCGCCGGGGGCGTTCCAGTCGATCGTCTGCCCGATCGACAGGCCCAGCAGGGCGGTGCCGACGGGGCTGAGGATGGAGACGTGGCCGCTGTCGACATTGGCCTCGTGGGGGTAGACCAGGGTCAGGCGGTGATGCTCGCCGGTGAGTTCGTCGTCGCACTCGACCGTGGAGTGCATGGTGACCACGCCATCGGGAATTTCGTCGGGGGGCAGGACGGTGGCGCGCTTGAGTTCTTCCATCAGCGCGATCGCCGCCGGCAGGCGCCGCAGGGCCGGTGAATCCAGCAGTTGTTCCAGGCGATCGAAGTCGCGGCTGGAGACGATGATCGAGGGCGGCAGGCCGCTGAGCTTCTGTGCGTTCATGGGGGTTTCCGGTGGTTTGGGGGCGAAAAGGAAAATGGGCGCCGCGTTGCCGCGCCGCCCATCGTTTCTGCTTGTGGGCTTACCGTAGCCCGGAAGCGCGGCGGGTTCAAGCCGGTGGCGCGGCTGCCTGGGGCGCCGGGCCTTCCAGGGCCCGGGACCGGGCCGCGGCCGCGGCCGCGGCCGGCGCGTAGGCCCCCGGGGTAAGCAGTCCGGGTGGCAGCGCCGAGAACAGCCCGGCCAGTTGCAGCAGGAAATCGGACATGGCCGAGCTCCTGCGCCACAGCATGGCGATCCGGCGGCTGGGGTGCGAATCGCTGAAGCTGATCAGCTGGATGTCCTGCGACTGCGCCACGGGGGGCTTGGTCGCCAGGATCGGCAACAGGGTGATGCCGCCGTTGGCCGCCACCATCTGCCTGAGGGTTTCCAGGCTGGTGGCGCGGAACTCCGACTTCTCGTTGGCCCCGGACAGCCTGCACACCTCCAGGGCCTGCTCGCGCAGGCAATGCCCGTCCTCGAGCAGCAGCAGCTTCTGGTCGTTGAGTTCGGACAATCCCAGCGAACCGCGCGCGGCCAACGGGTGGTGTTCGGGCACGGCCAGCACGAACGGTTCCTCGAACAGGAACTGGCTGTGCAGCTGCTCGTCGTGCACCGGCAGGGCCAGCAAGGCCGCATCGAGCTTGCCATCGTGCAGGCGCGACAGCAGCACATCGCTCTTCTCCTCCACCAGCAGCAGTTCCAGGTTGGGGAAGCGGGCGCGGATGCGGGGAATAACGTGCGGCAGCAGATAGGGTCCCAGGGTAGGGAAAAGACCCAGGCGCACGCTGCCGGCCTCGGGGTCCTGGCTGCGCCGCGCGGCTTCCTTCATCTGCTCGACTTCGGCCACGATGCGCCGCGCGCGTTCGGCCGCGGCGAGCCCGGCCGGGGTCAGCATGACCTTGCGCGGCGCCCGCTCCACCAGCGACACGCCCAGTTCCTCCTCCAGCTTCTTGATCTGGGTGGAAAGCGTGGGCTGGCTGACGAAGCACGCCGCCGCCGCGCGACCGAAATGCTTGTGGTCGGCGAGGGCCAGCAGGTACTTGAGGTCGCGCAGGTTCATGGGTCGAGGATACTTCCAAACAGCGGCCGGAAAGGAACCTCCACCGGCGGGCCGGTGGCGGTCGGGTGGCGCGGGAAGCGGCGGTCAGGCGGCCTTGGCTTCGGCCGCCTCGGCGGCCGGTGCCGAAGTGCGGATCAGGTGGTCGAACGCGCTGAGCGCGGCCTTGGAACCTTCGCCCATCGCGATCACGATCTGCTTGTACGGCACCGTGGTCACGTCGCCGGCGGCGAACACGCCGGGCACCGAGGTCTGGCCGCGTTCGTCGACGATGATCTCGCCGCGCGGCGACAACGCGACCGTGCCCTTCAGCCATTCGGTGTTCGGCAGCAGGCCGATCTGCACGAAGATGCCTTCCAGGGCCAGCGCGTGCTGCTCGCCATTGCCGCGGTCCTGGTAGACCAGGCCGTTGACCCGCTGCCCATCGCCGGTCACCTCGGTGGTCATCGCCGAAGTGATCACCCGGACGTTGGCCAGGCTGCGCAGCTTGCGCTGCAGCACCTCGTCGGCGCGCAGCTGGTGGTCGAATTCGAGCAGGGTGACGTGGCTGACGATGCCGGCCAGGTCGATGGCCGCTTCCACGCCGGAGTTGCCGCCACCGATCACCGCCACGCGCTTGCCCTTGAACAGGGGGCCGTCGCAGTGCGGGCAATAGGCCACGCCCTTGTTGCGGTATTGGTCCTCGCCGGGCACGTTCATCTGCCTCCAGCGCGCGCCGGTGGTGAGGATCACGGTCTTGCCCTTCAGCGAGGCGCCGTTGGCCAGTTGCACTTCGATCAGTTCGCCGCCCGGGACCAGCTTCTCGGCGCGCTGCAGGTTCATGATGTCGACCTCGTACTGGCGCACGTGCTGTTCCAGCGCGGCGGCCAGTTTCGGGCCCTCGGTTTCCTGCACCGAGATGAAGTTCTCGATCGCCATGGTGTCCAGCACCTGGCCGCCGAAGCGCTCGGCGACCACGCCGGTGCGGATGCCCTTGCGCGCTGCATAGATGGCCGCCGCCGCGCCGGCCGGGCCACCGCCGACCACGAGCACGTCGAAGGGTGCTTTGCCGGCGATCTTCTTCGCATCGCGCGCGGCCGCGCCGGTATCCAGCCTGGCCACGATCTGTTCCACGTCCATGCGGCCCTGGCCGAACACTTCGCCGTTGAGGTAGACGGTGGGGACGGCCATGACCTGACGCGTTTCGACTTCCTGCTGGAACAGGGCCCCGTCGATGGCGACGTGGTGGATGTTCGGGTTCAGCACCGCCATCAGGTTCAGCGCCTGGACCACATCCGGGCAGTTCTGGCAGGACAGGGAGAAATAGGTTTCGAAACGCAGCACGCCATCGGGCGCCGGGCCTTGCAGCCCCCGGATCTGTTCGATCACGTCCTGGGCGGTCTTCGAAGGGTGGCCGCCGACCTGCAGCAGGGCCAGCACCAGCGAGGTGAACTCGTGACCCATCGGCAGGCCGGCGAAGCGCAGGTGGATATCGTGGCCCGGGCTGTTGAGCGCGAACGAGGGCGCGCGTGCGTCGGCATCGCGTCGTTCGACCAGGGTGATCTTGTCGGACAGCAGGACCAGTTCGCCCAGCAGCTCTTCCATCTCGCGGGATTTTTCGCTGTCGTCAAGCGAGGCGGCGATCTCGATCGGGCGGACGACCTTTTCCAGATAGGCCTGCAACTGGGTCTTGAGGGTGGCATCGAGCACGAGGACATCTCCAGCAAAGGGTTGGAAGGGGTATCGGAGGCTTGCAGAAGCGGCCCGGGCCGGAAGGACGGCCGGGGGAGGGGACCAGCAGGTACCGGTGCGGCCCGGGCCGCTATTGCAAGCATCCGGCATTGCGCCGGACAGGAATCCGGGCGGCTTGCGCCCGGATTCCAGGTGTCGCGTGAAAACGGCTTAGATCTTGCCGACCAGGTCCAGCGACGGGGCCAGGGTCTTCTCGCCTTCCTTCCACTTGGCCGGGCAGACCTCGCCCGGGTGCGCGGCGACGTAACGGGCGGCCTTGAGCTTGCGCAGGGTCTCGCTGATGTCGCGGGCGATTGCGTTGTCGTGCACTTCCGCGGTCTTGATCACGCCTTCGGGATTGATGATGAAGGTGCCGCGCAGGGCCAGGCCTTCCTCTTCGATGTGCACGTCGAAAGCCTTGGTCAGCTGGTGGGTCGGGTCGCCGATCAGCGGGAACTGGGCCTTGCCGACCGCCGGCGAGGTCTCGTGCCAGACCTTGTGCGAGAAATGGGTGTCGGTGGTGACGATGTAGACCTCTGCGCCGGCCTTCTGGAACTCGGCGTAGTGGGTGGCGGCGTCTTCGACTTCGGTCGGGCAGTTGAAGGTGAACGCGGCCGGCATGAAGATCAGCACGGACCAGTTGCCTTTCAGGTCGGTGTCGGAAACCTGGACGAACTTGCCGTTGTGGAAGGCATTGGCGGTGAAGGGCTTCACTTG
>SEHC01000103.1 GCA_004173415.1 Lysobacteraceae bacterium | reverse complement strand
AGCCGCGCGCGGCGGAACTGCGACAGGGCCGACTGGCCCTCGAGGACGATCATGTCCGGCAAACCGTGGGGAACGTGGCCCGCCATTGTAGCGAAGCCGGCGCGGGGCCGGCTTCGTGGGCTGCAGGACCGGCGTTGCCTACGGCATGCCGGCCGGGGCAGCGGCGGCGGCCGGCTTGCCGGCCAGCTCGTCCAGGGCGGCGCGCATCTGCTCTGGGGGCAGGTAGCCGCCCAGCTGGGTACCGTCGGGGGCGAAGACCGCCGGGGTACCGCTGATGCCCAGGCGCTTGCCGACGTCGAACTCGGCGTCGACCGGGCTGGTGCAGGTCTTGGCCACGACCGGGCGGCCTGCCTTGGCATTGGTCAGGGCCTGCTTGCGGTCGCTGGCGCACCACACCGAAATCATGTCGCGGTGGTCCTGGCTGCCCAGTCCCATGCGCGGGAACGCCATGTATTCGATGGCGATGCCCAGCTTGTGGTATTCGGCCAGTTCGCTGTGCAGCTTGCGGCAGTAGCCGCATTCGATGTCGGTGAACACGCTGACCGTGTATTCGGCCTTGCCGGGCGGGGCGAAGATGATGCGGTCCTTGGCCTTGATCGTGTTGAGCAGGTCCAGCCTGTATTTCGCCAGCGCCGGGCTGGACTGGGTCAGCTCCTTCTTGGCGGCGATGTCCAGCACCGTTCCCTGGACCAGGTACTTGCCGTCGTCGCTGACCAGGGCCACCTGGCCGCCGACGATGACTTCACGGAAGCCCGGCAGTTCGGATTGGCCGACGTAGTCGACCCTGATCTGCGGATTGAGCGACTGCAGGGCCTGGCGGGCGCGGGCGTCGGCGGTGCCGGCGGCGGGGGCCGCGCCGCTGGCGGGCGCGGCGGCCGGCTTGGCCGGCTGGCCGGGCTGCGGGGCCTGCGCGCAGGCGGAAAGGCTGACGGTCGCCAGCAACGCGGCGATGCAGAACAGAGGCTTCATCTACAGTCCTTGGGATCGTGGTCCGGGCCTGCGCTGGTCGGAGCTGACGCGCAGGTTTTCCGGGGGCGGGCCGATTTTCGCATATTGCGCCGGGCGCGGCGGCAAGCGCTCGGCGCCGCGTTCAGACCGACCCTCCCGGGATCCGCTCAGCCGCGCGGATGGTGGCTGGCGTGCAGCTTCTGCAGGTGCTCGCGGGCCACCAGGGTGTAGATCTGCGTGGTCGACAGGGAACTGTGGCCCAGCAGCATCTGCAGGGCGCGCAGGTCCGCGCCGTGGTTGAGCAGGTGGGTGGCGAAGCTGTGCCTGAGGCCGTGCGGGCTGATCCTGGCAGGGTCGATGCCGGCCGCGGCCGCATAACGCTTGACCAGTGCCCAGAACTGCTGGCGGCTCGGTGGATTGCGCTCGGCGCCCAGGAACAGGCTTTCAGGGCTGGACTTGCCGGCCAGCACGGGACGCGACTCGGCCAGGTAGCGCTCCAGCCAGTGCTGCGACTCCTCGCCCAGTGGAACCAGCCGCTCCTTGCTGCCCTTGCCGGTCACCCGCACCACGCCCTGGCGCAGGTTCACCGCGTTGGCCGGCAGGCCGACCAGCTCGCTGACCCGCAGCCCCGCCGCGTACATCAGCTCGAGCATGGCCCGGTCGCGCAGGCCCAGCGGCGTGTCCACGTCCGGCGCCTGCAACAGGGCCTCGACCTGGCTTTCCAGCAGTGCCTTGGGCAGCGACCGCGGCAGCCGCGGCGGATCGAGCAAGGCCGTGGGGTCGTCACTCCGTTCACCGCGACGCAACAGCCACGCATAGAAGGCGCGCAGCGAGGACAGCAACCGCGCGTTGCTGCGCGGCGAATAGGCCTGGGCGGTGCGTGCGGCGAAATAGTCGAACAAGCCGGCGCGATCGGCGCCGGCCAACCCGTCCGACTTGCCATTGCGCCAGCGGGCGAAGCCTTCCAGGTCACGGCGATAGCCGGCCAGCGATTGCGGAGCCAGGCCGTTTTCAGCCCAGATGGCATCCAGGAATGCACCGATCCGCGCCGCATCCGCCTCCGGTACCGGCGGCAACGACAGGGCGCCGGCACGACGCTCGGCGGGAGTGGAAGGTTTCATCGGCCAAGCTTAGCCGGTGAAGTAGCAGCCGGCTCCGGCTGACCGCGGCTATCCTGTACGCATGCAGAAACCGCACGAACCCACTGGAAAACCACCCGCCCTGATCGGCTGGCGGCTGCTCGCCCTGCTCTACGATTTCTGGCCGGCGCTGGCCATGTGGATGCTGCTGAGCGGGCTGCTGACCCTGGGTTATTTCCTGGCCGGCCACGACCGGCACGAGAACATCGCTCCTTTCAGCCTGGCCCAGATCCTGCTCTGGGTGGCGTGCTGGGCGGTGACCGGGGCCTATGCGGTCCTCAGCTGGCGGGGCGGTGGGCAGACCCTGGGCATGCGCCCCTGGCGACTGCGGCTGCTGGACGACGGCGCGGCGGCACCGTCCTGGCAAGCGCTTTGCACCCGCTACGTGGTCGCCACCGTGTCGCTGTTGCTCGGCGGCCTGGGATTCTGGTGGGCCTGGATCGACCGGGACCGGCTGACCTGGCACGACCGGGCCAGCGCCACGCGCCTGGTCCGGCTGCCCAAAAAGGGCTGACTCAACGGCGCTGCGGTTCCCGCTTGCCCGGCTAGGCGCTGCGCCGCCGGAACAGCCAGGCGGAGATGCCCAGCATCAGCATCGGCGGCAGCAGGTAGGCGATGCGGTAGTCGAACTTGAAGGCCCCGGCCAGGCGGCTGAACTGCAGTTGCAGCAGCCAGAAACCCAGGGCGAACAGGATGCCCAGGAACAGCTGCTTGCCCAGGCCGCCGCTGCGCAGGCTGCCGAACGCGAACGGGATCGCCGCCAGGCACAGGGCCAGCACGTTCAGCGGGTAGAACCAGCGGCCCCAGTAGATGTCCTCGTACTCGCGCGCATCCAGGCCGTTGCGCTGGCGGTATTCGATGCTGGTGGCCAGGTCGGAGGCGGCCATGTAGCGCGGACGGGCGATGGTCGCGGCCAGCGCGGCCGGGTCCAGGTCCGATTCCCAGCGCATCCCGGGCAGTTGTTCCTGACTCACCGAACGCTCGTGGAAAGTGCTGCGCAGGACGTTCTTCAGCAGCCAGGTGCCTTCGAAGTGCTCGGCCGTGGCGGCGTGGGCCACCGAAGCAAGGCGGCCGTCCTCGGCCAGCTCGTACAGGCGCACGTCGCGCAGCTCCAGCCACGGCTTGCCGTTCTCGATGCGCTCGTCGCCGCTCTGGGCGTTGAGGAACACGTTGCCTTCGCGCGCCCACAGGCCCGAGTACTTGGCCCGGGCCAGGTTGCTGGAGGTGGTCGCGCTCTTGAGGTTGTCGGCCTGGGTCTGCCCCCAGGTGCCGATCGTTTCCATCCCGACCACGTTGAACACGGTCAGCAGCGACAGGGCGATGGCCACCGACAGGCTCAGCCTGCGCCGCGAAAGGCCCACGGCGCGCAGGGCGATCAGCTCCGAGCTGGTGGCCAGCTGGCCCAGGCCCATCAGCGCGCCGATCACCGCGGCGGTGGGGAACATGGTGTAGGCGCGGCGCGGCAGGGTGTACGCGACGTTGGCGATGACGTGGCCGAAGCTGTAGCTGCCCTTGCCGATGTCCTCGGCCTCGGAGGCCACCGCATTGACCGCATCCAGTCCCACCAGCACCGCCCAGACCAGCAGCACGGTGCCCAGCACCACCCGGCCGACGTACAGGTCGTGCAGGTTCGGCCGCAACCTCATGCCTTCACCCTGCGTCGCGCCAGGCGCCCGTCGCGCAGGTACAGCCAGCCCGCCAGCGCCAGCAGCGGCAAGCTCAGCCACCACAGGCCCAGCGGCAGCGGGATCTTGCCCTTGGACAGGGCGTCGGTGCCGATGATCATCAGGTTGGTGCCGACCAGGTAGGCGAGGAAGCCGATCATGATGCGGCCATAGCGGGCCTGGCGCGGTGAACTGCGGGCCAGTGGCAGGGCCAGCAGGGCGAAGCCCAGGGCCAGCAGCGGCGGGGTGATCCGCGCATGCAGCTGGGCCCGCGCGTCGGGGCGCTCATCCTTGATCAGGTCCAGGGTCGGCAGCAGCTCCGGGTCGGTGTGCTCGCGCACGTCGGCGCGGTCGGGCAAGGCGAACTCGTTGCTGGCGAAGCGCATCAGGTTGTAGTCGCGGCCCCGGTCCAGCGGTCCTTCGACCCGGAAACCTTCCTTCAGGCGCATGTAGCGGTCGCGGGTGCCTTCGAAGAACATTTCGCCGCTGCGCGCGGTGACCACGTCCAGGCGCCCCTCGTCCTGGCGCTGCACGAACACCCGCTGCAACTGGGTGCCATCGGCGGAAATGCCGCCGATGTAGATGACGCTGCCATTGGGCAGCATGGTGAACTTGCCCGCGTCCAGGCCGGCCACCACCAGGCTGCGGTTGGCATGTTCGATCATGCGCTCGCTGGTGCGGTCGGCCCAAGGCCCCAGCCACAGCGACACCGCCCCGATCAGGGCCACGACCGGCAGCACAAGCGCCAGCAAGGGCCGGAGCATGCGCCGCGGTCCGACCCCGATCGAGCTCAACACCGGCATCTCCGAATCCCGGTACAGCCGCGAGAACGACAGCAGCAGGCCCAGCATCAGCGCCAGCGGCAGGATCACCGGCAGGTAGTTCAGCAACTGCAGGCCCAGTTGCGACAACAGCAAGGTCGCCGGGATCCTGCCATCGGCGATGTTGCCCAACAGGTCGGCCATTACCCCGCCCAGGCCCACCACCAGCAACACGATCAACGTGGCCAGGAAGCTCTGGGTGAATTCGCGGAAGAGGTACCGGTCCAGCTTCGCCATGGGGTTGGTTTACAATCTCGGGTTCGTTCGCTGGGTGAAGGGCCGCGATTTGCATGGCCCGGCGCGGCCTGCCGCCGCCCGAAGACCCGCGATTGTACGGAACTCATTACCTTAGATTCGGGAATCTGCTCAATGGCACTGGAATTCACCCTGAACCACGACGCCCCGGCCACGGCCGGCTTCGACTGCATCGTGGTAGGCGCCTACGGCGACAAGACCCTGACCCCGGCGGGTCGCGCCCTGGACGCGGCCAGCGGCGGCAAGCTCAATGCCCTGGTCCAGCGCGGCGACGTCGGCGGCAAGACCGGCAAGACCACCCTGTTGCACGACCTGGCCGGCGTCTCCGCCCCGCGCGTGCTGGTGGTGGGCCTGGGTGACGCGGCCAAGTTCGGCGTTCCCCAGTACCTCAAGGCCATCGGCGACGCGACCCGCGCGCTGAAGACCGGGCCCTCGTCCACCGCGCTGTTCACCCTGTCCGAGCTGGAAGTGAAGGACCGCGACGCGGCCTGGAACATCCGCCAGGCGGTGATCGCCTCCGACCATGCCAGCTATCGCTACAGCGCCACCCTGGGCAAGAAGAAGAGCGACGACGCCGGGCTGGCCCAGCTTGCGATCTCCGGTGGCGACGAACAGGCCCTGGCCCAGGGCGTGGCGATCGCGGCCGGCGTGGCCTTCGCCCGTGAGCTGGGCAACCTGCCACCCAACATCTGCACCCCCGCGTACCTGGCCGAGCAGGCCCAGGCCTTCGCCGCCGCCCACGACGGCGCCGAGTCCGAGATCCTCGACGAAGCCCAGATGGAAGCGTTGGGCATGGGCTCGCTGCTGGCGGTCGCCCGCGGCTCCGCCAACCGCCCGCGCCTGATCGTGCTCAAGTGGAGCAACGGCGGCGACGCCAAGCCCTACGTGCTGGTCGGCAAGGGCATCACCTTCGATACCGGCGGCGTCAACCTGAAGACCCAGGGCGGCATCGAGGAAATGAAGTACGACATGTGCGGCGGCGCCAACGTCATCGGCACCTTCGTGGCCGCGGTCAAGGCCGGCCTGCCGTTGAACCTGGTGGTGGTGGTGCCGGCGGTGGAGAACGCGATCGACGGCAACGCCTACCGTCCTTCCGACGTGATCACCAGCATGTCGGGCAAGACCATCGAAGTCGGCAACACCGATGCCGAAGGCCGCCTGATCCTGTGCGACGCCCTCACCTATGCCCAGCGCTTCGAGCCGCAGGCGCTGCTCGACGTCGCCACCCTGACCGGCGCCTGCATCGTCGCCCTGGGCCGCTACGCCACCGGCCTGATGAGCAAGCACGACGACCTGGCCAACGAACTGATCGCCGCCGGCGAGCAGGTGTTCGACCGCGCCTGGCGCCTGCCGCTGTGGGACGAATACCAGACCATGCTCGATTCGAGCTTCGCCGACGTCTACAACATCGGCGGCCGCTGGGCCGGCGCGGTCACCGCGGGCTGCTTCCTGGCGCGTTTCACCGAGAACCAGCGCTGGGCCCACCTGGACATCGCCGGCGTGGCCAACGACGAAGGCAAGCGCGGCATGGCGACCGGCCGCCCGGTAGGACTGCTGACCCAATGGCTGCTGGATCGAAGCGAGTAGTGGGCGCGGAGGAGTGGGAAACGGGCAGTACTCTTGCTTTCCACTCACTCCTCACTCCTCTCCACTCACTCCTGCCCTTATGCCCCGCGCCGATTTCTACCTGATCGCCAAGCCGCGCTTCCTCGAGGAGCCGCTGAAACTGGTCTGCGAACTGGCACGCAAGTCCTACGACGCCAACCTGTGGACCCTGGTGCTGGCGCGCGACGCCGCCCAGGCCGAGGAACTGGACGAATTGCTGTGGGCCTTCGATGACGAAGCCTATGTGCCGCACCAGGTCGCAGGCACCGACGAAGAGGACGAGCTGACCCCGGTGCTGATCGCCCCGCCCGAACTCGACGTGCCCGCGCGCGCGCTGGTGATCAACCTGCGCGACGCGACCTTCGATGGCCCCTGCGAACGCATCCTGGAAGTCGTGCCCGCCGACGAATCCGCGCGCGAACC
>SEHC01000557.1 GCA_004173415.1 Lysobacteraceae bacterium | reverse complement strand
GCCTGCAACAGGAAGAATGCCAGCAGCGCCATCAAGGTGCCGGTGACGCCGATCCAGTCGTTCCACGCCAAATCGATGTCCATCATCAGGGTTCTCCCAGGTCGATCAGGCCCTTCGTTGTCGCACCGCCTCGAACAGGGTCACGCCGGTGGCGACCGACACGTTGAGGCTTTCGATGTCGCCGGGCATGGGGATCTTGACCAGCCCGTCGCAGTGCTCGCGGGTCAGGCGGCGCATGCCATCGCCCTCGCCGCCCAGCACCAGGGCCACGTTGCCGCGCAGGTCGATATCGTAGAGGGAAGCCTCGGCTTCGCCGGCCAGGCCGTAGATCCACACGCCGAGCTGCTGCAGATCGCGCAGGCAGCGCGCCAGGTTGGTCACCGGGAACACCGGCAGGCGATCGGCCGCGCCGGCCGAGGTCTTGCGCACCGTCGCATTGACCGGCGCCGACTTGTCCTTGGGAATGATCACGGCCGTTGCACCGGCCGCCGCCGCACTTCGCAGGCAGGCGCCGAGGTTGTGCGGATCCTGGACGCCGTCGAGCACGAGCACCAGCGCCCTGCCTTCGGCCGCCTCGATCAATCCGGCCAGTTCGCCTTCATCCCAGGTCTTCGCCGCGGCATAGCGCGCGACCACGCCCTGGTGGCGCACGGACCCGCCCACGCCATCCAGCGCCTGCTGGGTGACCCGGCGCGCCTCGATGCCCTTGCGGCGCGCGTTTTCCTCGATCTCGGTGATGCGCGGGTTCTTGCTCCCGCCCTCCAGCAGGATCTCGCGCACGTTGTCGGCATCGTTCTCGATGGCCGAGGCCACCGCGTTGATGCCGGCGATCCACTGGTTCTGCTTGCTCATCTGGGACTCATTGAATACTGGAATCGAAAGCCCCTCTCCCGTCGGGAGAGGGGTTGGGGTGAGGGTACGGCGAAGTCCAAGTGCCGAAACGCGACAGCTTCTCTCCGTACCCTCATCGGCCCTTGGGGCACCTTCTCAGCCTTGCACACCCTTGGGGCGCCGCAGGGAGAAGGGATAACGCTAAGCTTGAAGTCGATCTTGCGCTCCTCCAGGCTGGCCTTGAGCACCACGATGCGCACCGGGTCGCCGAGACGGAAGCTCATGCCGCGGCGCTCGCCGGCCAGGGTCTTGCGGATCGGGTCGAAGTGGTAATAGTCGTGCGGCAGCTGGGTGACGTGGACCAGGCCGTTGACCTTGGATTCGTTCAGTTCCACGAACAGGCCGAAGCTGGTAACGCCGCTGATCACGCCGTCGAACTGCCCGCCGACGTGCTGCTCCATCCAGGCGGCGCGGTAGCGTTCGTCCACCTCGCGCTCGGCTTCGTCGGCGCGGCGCGCGCGTTCGGAGCACTGCAGCGCCAGCGCGGCCATCTGGTGGGCGGAATACTGGTACTTCTCCGGCTTGGCCCCGGTCAGCGCATGCTTGATCGCACGATGGACCAGCAGGTCCGGATAACGGCGGATCGGCGAAGTGAAGTGGGCATAGGCCTGCAAGGCCAGGCCGAAGTGGCCGGCATTGTCGGGCGTGTACACCGCCAGGCTCTGGCTGCGCAGCACCACCGACTCCAGAAGCGCCACGTCGGGGCGTTCGCGGATCCTGGTCAGCAGCTGGGTGAAGTCGCGCGGCTGCACCTTGCTCCACGCCGGCATCGACAGCTTGAACTCCTTCAGGAACTCGAGCAGGTCGGCGTACTTGGATTCCGGTGGACGGTCGTGGACGCGATACGGGGCCGGCACCTGCCTGGCCAACAGGTACTTGGCCGCTTCCACGTTGGCCGCGATCATGCACTCCTCGATCAGCTTGTGCGCATCGTTGCGCACCAGCATCCCGGCCTGGGTGACCTCGCCGCGGTTGTCCAGTTCGAACCGGACTTCCGAGGTCTCGAACTCGATCGCGCCACGCTTGGTCCGCGCCTTGTCCAGCAGCCCGTACAACTCGTGCAGGCGCTCCACCTGCGGCAACTGCGCGCCAATCGAGGCGCGCGCGTCGGCGTCGTTCTCGCCGACCGCCTTCCACACCTGGTCGTAGGTCAGGCGCGCGTGCGAGCGCATCACCGCCTCGTAGAACCGGGACTGGGTGACCTCGCCCTCGCTGTTGACCTGCATGTCGCAGACGAAGCACATGCGGTCGACCTTCGGGTTCAGCGAGCAGATCCCGTTGGAAAGCGTCTCCGGCAGCATCGGCACCACGAAGCCGGGGAAATACACCGAGGTCGCGCGCTTCTGCGCCTCGTCGTCCAGCGGCGTGCCCGGGCGCACGTAATGGGAAACGTCGGCGATCGCCACCACCAGGCGGTAGCCGCTGCGGTTCTTGATGCGCATGCCCTGGCGGTTGCTTTCGCAATACACCGCGTCGTCGAAATCCTTGGCGTCGGCGCCGTCGATGGTCACCAGCGGCATGTCGCGAAGGTCGACGCGCCCGGCGACCATCTTCTCCTCGACCACCAGCGGCACCGC
>SEHC01000102.1 GCA_004173415.1 Lysobacteraceae bacterium | reverse complement strand
ACCAGCGCCGACGGCAATCGCGTCGACGTGCGCATCGACCCGACCACCCGCCAGGTCCAGGCCGATACGCTGGTTTCCACGCTCAGCGAGGAAGACGTCAAGGCCAAGCTGGCCGCGGCCGGTTATTCGAAGATACACGACGTGGATTTCGACGACGGCGTGTGGAAGGCCGAGGCGGATCGCGCCGATGGCAACGACGTGGAAATCCATCTGGATCCCAAGGACGGGCGCGTGATCCACGTGGAAAACGACTGAGTTCGCGGCTGCAGTGCTGTCGTGCCGGGAGCGCGTATTGAACCAGGCAAGGGCCGCAGCGATGCGGCCTTTGTTTTTCTGCAGCGGCGGATTTGGCCTGGCCGCATCCTGCGTGGACAATGACGCCTCCCCGCCAAGCCGGCATCCCACCGACCTGGAAACGCCCATGTCCCGAACCTTGTTCCTGCTGGGCAGCTGGCTGCTGGCCAGCGCAACGGCCACTGCCCAGGTGGCCACGTCGGCCACCCGCTCAAGCCATTCGTTGCATGCGGTCAATTCGGCGGCACTGGCCAGCGCGATGACCTATTGCAGCACCCGCCATGGCAGCCTGACGGCGGAATCAGCCGGGCAGGCCTGCTTCGTCAAGGCGCGCCAGGTGCTGGCCGGCTGGGCGCTGAAGAAAACCGCCGGCGAGGTGGAGCTCCCCTGCAGCGACCCGGCCACCTACAACACCTGACTGACCCCGCAGGTCGGCAAGCTGGTCTACGCATTGGATGCGGAGTTCGCGAAACAAGGCCTGTAGCCACCAGTTTTTGTAGGAGCGACGCGAGTCGCGAAACTCGTAGGCTCTCCCCGCCGGAAGATCAAAAATCGCGGGCGCCCAACGCGTGATGGTTTTGACAGGCGCCTGGCCTCTTCCTGCTTCGCGACTCGCGTCGCTCCTGCACGTGCAGGGTGCACGTGCAGGCCAAGGCAATAACGGACCGCTTCTTTGTAGGAGCGACGCCAGTCGCGAAGCCCGTAGGCACTCACCACCGAAAGATCAAGGAATCGCGGGCACCCAACGCGTGATGGCCTTGACGGGTGCCTGCCCTCTTCCTGCTTCGCGGCTGGCGTCGCTCCTACAGGTGCAGGGTCTCTACGCGGAGGGTCTGCTGCAGGGTGTGGCTTTGGCCGGGGGCCAGGCTGATCACGTCGTCGCCGGCGTTGGCCGTTTCCAGGCAGACGAACTGCCGCCAGCCATCGGCGGGCGCATCGCCAAGCGCGCCGATGCCGGCCTCGCCTGGATTCCATACCACCAGCGAGCGGCTGCCCAAGGTTGTCAGCCCGATGCGACGCCCCAGCGCGGGATCGACCAGTACAAAGTGATGGCCCGCATCGCGATAGGTGCGGTCGCTGCGCCCCGGATCGCGTGGATCGTGCAGGTGCCATGGACCGGCCTGCACGTGCAGCTTGCCGTCGTAACGATCGGCGTATTCCAGCCCCTCCAGGCCGGTGACCTGCACGCGTCCCGCATCGCCAACGCGCAGGTAGCTGTGCAGGGCCTGGGTGAATGCCAGCGGGCGCGGGCCGGTATTGCGGGGGATGAGTGACTGGCGCAGCTCGCGACCGATGTGCAGTCGCTGGGTCAGCTGCAGCGGCGTAGCGGAACTTTCAGGAAGCTCCAGTTCCAGGATCATGGCGCCGTCGCTGTCGCGCGTGACGTTGGCCAGCAGCCAGCGTGTATTGCGGGCGAAACCATGTTGCGGCACGTCCGCGTCCTGTCCTTCGCGGCCGAAGTAAGGCCAGCACACCGGCACGCCGCCACGGATCGCCGCCGGCGCGCGTCGGCTGGCTGGCGACAGCCACAGCAGGTCCTCGAAGCCCTTCGGCACGAAGGACAGCAATTGCCCGCCATGCAAGGACAGCGCGGCCGTGGCCAGCGGCGTGCTGATCAGCAGGGCCGGGAGCCCCAGGAATTCGCCTTCCTTCAGAGCCATGATCTTGCCGGAACCTCAGTGCACGACCGGCGCGGGTGTTTCCCGCGCATAACGCCAGCCGACCAGGAAGGCGCAGAACAGCAGCAGCGCGGCCAGCAACCAGGCCGCGCCGGGCAGGTGCGCGGGGGCCTGCTTGCCGATGAACAAGCCGAACGTACCGGCGAAGGCCAGCGGCGCGAACACCCCGGCCAGGCTGACCAGGCTCATCAGCGCGCCCTGCACGCGGCCCTGCGCATCGGCGCCGACCTGGCGGGTGATCAGCGATTGCGTGGCCGGACCCGCGAATCCCCACAAGGCGCTGATCGGCAGGCCGATGAGGAAGAACCAGCCCGCATCGGCGATGCCGTATATCAGGAAGCCGATCACCCCGCAGCCCAGCCCGAACAGCAGCGCGCGGCGCTCGCCCAGCTTCTTCACCACCGGCCCCATCAGCCCACCCTGCACGATCACGCTGCACACGCCGACCGCGGCCAGCACGAAGCCGACCTGCTGTTCGTTCCAGCGATATTCGTATTCGGCGAACAGCACGAACACGCTCGGATACACGTAGTGGGCGAAGTTGGCCAGGAACACCACCGCCGCCAGGCCGAAGACCTGCGGATACTTCCTGAGCAGCATCAGCGATCCGACCGGATTGGCATGGGCCCAGTCGAAACGCGCGGTGCGCCTTTCCTTGGGCAGCGATTCGGGCAGCACGAACCAGCCGTACAGGAAGTTCAGCAGGGCCAGTCCGGCGGCGAACCAGAACGGCGCGCGCAGGTCGTAGCGGCTCAACTGGCCGCCGAGGATCGGCCCCAGGATGAAGCCCAGCCCAAAGGCAGCGCCGATCATGCCGAAGGCCTTGGCGCGCTTTTCCGGTGCGGTGACATCGGCGATATAGGCGTTGGCGGTGGTGAAGCTGGCCGAGAACACCCCCGAGAAAATGCGCGCCACCAGCAGCCAGGGCAGGGACTGGGCAACCGCCATCAGCACGAAATCGATGCCCAGCCCCAGGCAGGACAGCAGGATCACCGGGCGGCGCCCGTAGCGATCAGACAGCGTGCCCTGGATAGGCGCGCTGACGAACTGGATGGCGGCGAACAGGAAGCCGAAGATACCGATCCACCAGGCCGCCTGCACGAAGTCGCCGCCGGTGAACTCGCGCACCAGTCCCGGCAAAACCGGGATGATCACGCCGAAGGACAGCACGTCGATCAGCACGGTGATGAAGATGAAGATCAGCGCGGCGCGACGCGCCTGCACGGGTGGAGTCACTGCATTCACAAGGCGGCCGCGGAAAACGTGGGGTGGCGCAGTCTAGCGGAACGCACTGCGGGGGCCACGCCGGGACGTCCCGTCGACGGCCGCTCGGGTATTCTGGCCGCTTCCCTAGTCATGGCCACCCATCGCGATGCGCCCAGCCTGCACCTGCCGCGCCCTGCACTTGCCGCGCCGCGCCCTCTACTCGACCGCCACCAGCACGCCGGGGTCCGCTTGCGCATGAAACGCAGGACCGTGCTGGTCGCCCTGGCGGCGGCCGCGCTGTTGTTGCTGGGACTGGTGCTGCTGCGGCAGTGGCAGGGTCCGCAACTGGCCGGCTATCGCATCGAAGCGCGGCCCCTGGTGCAGACCGTGGTCGCCACCGGGCGCGTGGTCCCGGTGTCCCGGGCCCAGGTGGGCAGCGAGATCACCGGCGTGCTGCTGGAACGGCGCGTGCGCGAAGGCGACGACGTGCAGCCCGGCGACATCCTTGCGGTCCTGCGCGCCGACGACCTCAGCGCCGGCGTGCGCGAAGCCGAAGCGGCAGTTGCGCAGCTGCAGCGTTCCAGTCGTCCGCAGGCCCAGGCCGCGTTGCGCCAGGCCCAGGCCCAGCTGGCCCAGGCCAGCCGGGAGACCGAGCGACGCCGGGTCCTGCTGCAACGGCAGCTGATCGCCCGCGAGACCCTGGAGCAGGCGGTGCAGGCCGAAACGCTGGCCCGCACCGCCGCCGAGCAGGCCCGCCTGGCGGCCGACTCGCTGGCCTCCGGCAACGCCGACGAGACGGTGGTGCGCGAGCGCCTGGCCGCCGCGCGCGCGGCGCTGGAGAAGACCGTGATCCGCGCGCAGGTGGCCGGCAAGGTGTTGACCCGCAACGTGGAGCCGGGCGACCTGGTGCAGCCGGGCCGGGTGCTGTTCGAGATCGCACGCCAGGGCGCCACCGAACTGCTGGTGCCGGTGGACGAGAAGAACCTGGAGGTGCTGGCCCTGGGGCAGGCGGCGCAGTGCGTGGCCGATGCCTTCCCGGCGCGCCCGTTCACCGCCACGCTCGACTTCATCGCGCCCAGCGTCGACCCGCAGCGCGGCACCGTGGACCTGCGCCTGGCCGTGCAACCGGTGCCCGCGTTCCTGCGCCAGGACATGACCGTGTCGGTGAACGTGGAAACCGGGCGCCGCGCCAGTGCGCTGGTGGTGCCCAACGATGCGCTGTCCGCCATCGACGGCGGCAGCGCCTGGGTATGGGCGGTGCGCGAGGGCCGCGCGCATCGCACCGCCGTGCGTCTGGGACTGCGCGGCCTGGCGGCCACCGAAATCCTGTCCGGGCTGCGGGCCGGTGACTGGGTGCTGGCCGATACCGACAGCGGCCTGGCCGATGGCGACCGCGTGCGGGTGACCGCACCGCCCGCCGCCAACGATGCGCAGTCCACCGCCTCGCGCAAAGAATTGCCGGCCCGGCTCGAGTGACCCCGATGTGGATCGAATGGACCATCGCGCTCAGGTTCCTGCGCGAAGGCCGGGCCCAGACCGCGCTGATCCTGACCGGCATCGCGGTGGGGGTGTCGGTGATCGTGTTCCTGTCGGCGCTGATCAGCGGCCTGCAGGACAACATCATCGAGCGCACCCTGGGCACCCAGTCGCACATCCGGGTCGAACCGCCGGACCTGGTGAACCGGGTGCTGCCGGTGCCGGCCGGCACCGTGCAACTGCTGCTGGAGGACCGCCGCGCCCAGCGCCTGCGTTCGATCAACAACTGGCAGCAGGTCCGCGATGCGCTGGACCTGCTGCCGCAGGTCACCGCGGTGTCGCCGATCATTTCCGGGCCGGCCTTCGCCCGGCGTGGCAGCGCGCTGCAATCGGTGGCCCTGGTCGGCATCGACGTGGCCCGCTACCAGCAGATCATCCCGATCCAGGACGACATCGTGGCCGGCCGCTTCCGGGTCGGCGCCGGCGACGCGGTGATCGGCAGCCAGCTGGCCTACGACCTGGGCCTGCGGGTCGGCGACAAGCTGCGCCTGGAGACCGGCCAGAACGTCAGCAGCGTGGTCAACGTGGCCGGCATTTTCCAGCTGGGCGTGCGCGAACTGGATTCGCGCTACGTCTACCTGGACATGAAGCAGGCGCAGTCGCTGCTGGCCATTCCCGGTGGCGCCACCGTCATCGACGTCACCGTGCAGGACATCTTCGGCGCCGACGCGGTGGCCGCGCGGATCTCGCGGCTGACCGGGCAGAAGGCCGAAAGCTGGATGCAGACCAATACGCAGTTGATGAACGCGCTGAAATCGCAAAGCCTGTCCACGCAGATGATCAGCCTGTTCGTGGCCATGTCGGTGGCCTTCGGCATTGCCAGCGTGCTCTCGGTCAGCGTGGTCCAGCGTACCCGCGAGATCGGCATCCTGCGGGCCATGGGCACCACCCGTCCGCAGATGCTGCGGGTGTTCCTGATCCAGGGCGCGCTGTTCGGCCTGGCCGGCTCGCTGCTCGGCGGCGGCGCCGGCTATGCGCTGGTGTGGGCCTTCAATACGTTCGGGCCGGGGCTGTTCTACATCCCGGTCTCGCTGAATCTGCTGCTGGCGGCGGCCGCACTGGCCACGCTGACCGGGGTGGTCTCGGCGGCGATCCCGGCCCGCCGCGCCGCCGGCCTGGATCCGGTGGTGGCGATTCGCCATGTCTGAGCAGCCCCTCTCCGATCCGGCCATCTCCCAAGCCGCCGTGTCTGATCCGGCCGAGCAGGTGTTGCGGCTGCAGGGCCTGCGCAAGTCCTACAACGTCGGCATGCCCACCGAGGTGGAAGTGCTGCATGGCCTCGGCCTGACCCTGGCCCGCAGCGATTTCGCCGCCCTGGTCGGCGCCTCCGGCAGCGGCAAGAGCACGCTGCTCAATGTCATCGGCCTGCTGGACGCGCCCACCGCCGGCGAGCTGTACCTGCTGGGCAAGCCAACCCGCGACATGGACGATGCCGGCCGAACCGCGCTGCGGGGTGGGGCGATCGGCTTCGTGTTCCAGTTCCACCACCTGATCCAGGCCTTCACCGCGCTGGAGAACGTGATGATGCCCATGCTGGTGGCGCACGGCAGGCCCAGCGTGGAGACCCTGGCCCGGGCCCGCGGACTGTTGGCCGAAGTGGGACTGGAGGGACTGGAAGACCGCAAGCCCGACCAGCTGTCGGGCGGCCAGCAGCAACGCGTGGCCGTGGCCCGCGCGCTGATCACGCGCCCGGCTCTGCTGCTAGCCGACGAACCCACCGGCAACCTGGACAGCCGCAGCGCGGCCGACGTGTTCGCGCTGTTCCGGCGCTTCAACCAGAAATTCGGCTGCGCGGTGTTGCTGGTCACCCACGACCCGCGCCTGTCCGGGCAATGCGACCGCACCCTGACCCTGCAGGACGGGCTGATCGTCAGCGACGAGCGCCGCGCCGGCACGGCCTGAGCGCGGCGGCCCGGGCGGCGACGCATTGGCGACCCTCAGCGCCTGCCGTTGCCGACCTCGATGAAGCGCAGGAACTCGGCGCGGGTGCGCGCATCCTCGCGGAAGCTGCCGAGCATCTTCGAAGTGACCATGCTGACCCCGCGCTTGTGGATGCCGCGGGTGGTCATGCATTCGTGCGCGCCTTCCACCACCACGCCCACGCCCAGCGGCTGCAGCACGTCCTGGATGCACTGGGCGATCTG
>SEHC01000556.1 GCA_004173415.1 Lysobacteraceae bacterium | reverse complement strand
ACCACCGCCTACTACCAGCCCGGCGCCACCGACGGCACGCGGGCGGGTTACTACTACGTCAACCTGTACAAGCCGGAAATGCGCCCGACCTGGGAAATGGTGCCGCTGTCGCTGCATGAGGCCGTGCCTGGCCACCATTTCCAGTTCGCCCGCGGCCTGGAAATGACTGGCGCCCCGATGTTCCGGCGCACCGCTTATTACGTCGCCTATGGCGAGGGCTGGGGGTTGTACGCGGAGCAGCTCGGCTTCGAGATGGGACTCTACGAAGACCCCTACGACCATTTCGGCCAGCTGGTTTACGAGATGTGGCGGGCGGTGCGGCTGGTGGTGGACACCGGCATGCATGCCAAGGGCTGGAGCCGCGAGCAGGCGATCGCCTACTTCAAGGACAACGCGGCCAAGACCGACCAGGACATCGTCAACGAGGTGGACCGCTATATCGGAACCCCGGGCCAGGCGCTGGCCTACAAGATCGGGCAGATGCGGATCTCGGAGCTGCGGGCCAGGGCAGCCCGGGAGCTGGGGCCGCGGTTCGACCTGCGCAGCTTCAATGACGCGGTGCTGGAGACCGGTTCGGTCCCGCTGCAGGCCCTGGACCGGCACATCGAGTCCTGGATCGCCATACAGAAGGCGGCCGGCCAGGGCCGCTGAGCTTTTCCGGGACGGCTGCAGGGCGGGGCCACGGGCCGGTCCCGCCCAGTCATTTGCGCCTAACCCATTGAGCTGACATAATTTCCGGCTTCCCGCGGCGTCCTGCCGGGGGAATCCTTGCCCCACCGCGTCCCTGACGGACTGCCGGGGGGCTGTCCGGTCCGGCGCTGCAGCCGGATCCTCATCCGAAAGGTATACAACGATGCGTCATTATGAAGTCGTGTTCCTGGTCCACCCCGACCAGAGCGAGCAAGTGCCTGCCATGATCGAGCGTTACAAGACGCTGGTCGAGAATGGCGGCGGCAAGATCCACCGCCTGGAAGACTGGGGCCGGCGCCAGCTGGCGTACCCGATCCAGAACCTGGTCAAGGCCCACTACGTCCTGTTCAACATCGAAGTGAACCAGGACGTGCTGGCCGAGCTGACCGAGAGCTTCCGCTTCAACGACGCGGTGCTGCGCCACCTGATCATGAAGCGCGATGAAGCCGACACCGAGATGTCGATCATCATGAAGAGCAAGGACGAGAAGGGCGACAAGCCCGAGCGTGGCGAGCGTCGCCGTCGCGATGACGAGGAAGGCGAAACCGCACCCGCGGCCGCTGCCGACACCGATTCCGACTCTGCCGAAGCCGCCTAAGGAGCAAACCCATGTCCAAGTTCTTCCGTCGCCGCAAGTTCTGCAAGTTCACCGCCGAAGGCGTGAAAGAGATCGACTACAAGGATCTCAACACCCTGCGCCAGTACCTGACCGAAACCGGCAAGATCGTCCCCAGCCGCGTGACCGGCACCAA
>SEHC01000555.1 GCA_004173415.1 Lysobacteraceae bacterium | reverse complement strand
TGTTGCTGCTGCTGGTCGTGGCCGCCGCCATCGCCACGACCCTGGTGGTCATGGCCCTGCAACGCAACGTCGCCTACCTGTACACGCCGGTGGAGGTGCTGCGCGGCGAGACCGGCGCCAATGCGCGCTTCCGCCTGGGCGGCATGGTCGAAAAGGGTTCGTTCAAGCGCGAGCCGGGTTCGATGGAATCACACTTCCGGGTCACCGACGGCGACGCCCAACTGCCGGTGGTCTACGCGCGGATCCTGCCCGACCTGTTCCGCGAGGGCCAGGCGGTGGTCGCCACCGGGACCATGAAGGACGGCGTGTTCGTGGCCGAGGACGTCTTGGCCAAGCACGACGAGACCTACATGCCCAAGGAAGTGGCCGACAAGATGGGCATGGCCCACAAGAAGCACGACGTACCGGCGGCTGCCGAGGCGGCGCCCTGATGCGGCAGCGCCTCCGCGGCCGTTTTTCCACGGACACCCACGCACGGCGACCCCTCTCCACCGGCCTCCGGCAACCGTCTGCCGTGCGCGGGAAGACGGACGCAACGGGATACCCAGAACATGCTGCCTGAAATCGGCCAGGTCACCCTGGCCCTCGCCTTCCTGGTCGCGATCCTGCAGGCGCTGCTGCCGCTTGCCGGCGCCCAGCGCGGCAAGTCCTCGTGGATGGCGGTTGCGCGGCCCGCCGCCTATGCGCAACTGCTGCTGGTGCTTGCCGCGTTCGCGATACTCACCATCAGCTTCGTGGTCCAGGATTTCTCGGTCAAGTACGTGGCCGACAACTCCAACTCGCTGCTGCCGCTGGTCTACCGCTATACCGCGGTGTGGGGTTCGCACGAAGGCTCGCTGCTGCTCTGGTCGCTGGTGCTGGCGGTGTGGACCGCCGCCGTCGCCTGCTTCTCGCGCGCCCTTCCCGAGCAGGTCATCGCCCGCGTGCTGGGGGTGATGGGCCTGGTCAGCGTCGGCTTCCTGGCCTTCCTGTTCTTCACTTCCAATCCTTTCGCCCGGTTGCTGCCGGTGCCGCTGGAGGGACACGACCTCAACCCGCTGCTGCAGGACGTGGGCATGATCATCCACCCGCCGATGCTGTACATCGGCTACGTGGGTTTCGCGGTGCCGTTCGCGTTCTCCATCGCCGCGCTGCTGGACGGCAACGTCGATGCGCGCTGGCTGCGCTGGACCCGGCCGTGGACCAACGTGGCGTGGGCCTTCCTGACCATCGGCATCGCTCTGGGCAGCTGGTGGGCGTATTACGAACTCGGCTGGGGCGGCTGGTGGTTCTGGGATCCGGTCGAGAACGCCAGCTTCATGCCCTGGCTGGTCGGCGCAGCACTGATCCATTCGCAGGCGGCCACCGAGAAGCGCGGCAGCTTCCGCGGCTGGACGCTGCTGCTGGCGATCGCCGCCTTCTCGCTTTCGTTGCTGGGCGCCTTCCTGGTCCGTTCGGGCGTGCTGACCAG
>SEHC01000554.1 GCA_004173415.1 Lysobacteraceae bacterium | reverse complement strand
TGCCGCTGCGGGCCCGGATCGATCCCAGCAAGCCCTTCGCCGACGCCGTGGCCCGGGTCAAGGAAGTGGTGCTGGACAGCTTCGCCAATCCCGACATCCGCCTGGAGGAGGTCGCCCGCTGAGTTCGCGGGCGCGGCAACAGGAAGATCTCCGGCCTGTACCAGACCCTGTTTTCGCTGCAGGACATCCGCCAGCGGGTGACCCGCTGGGGCAACCTGCATCACGAACGGCTGGAGGTGTTCCAGCCGGGCGCCACCGAGGACCTGGGATTATGGCTGCTGGAAAGCGACCACGGCGTGGCCGCCGGGCTGGTCTACAACGCCGATATCCTCGACGACCAGGACGTCGCCAAACTGTGCAGGAACTACGCCAGCATCCTGGCCCAGATCGTCAGTGATCCTTCGCGCTCGCCACTGGAGCTGAGCGAGTTCGGCGATGCCGACCGTTTCCTGGTCCCCCGCCACGAAGAGTCCGCTGCACAGGAACCGGCACCCTCGGCCCACGAGGCGCCCGCGGCATCCCGCGAACCGGCCGCCGCCGGCCTGGAGTCGCTGGTCAGCAAGGCGATGGCCGAGGTGCTCGGTTCGTCCGCACTGGCCGCCGAGGACGACTTCTTCGAGATGGGCGGGCATTCGATCGTGGCCGTGCAGCTGTTCCAGAAGCTGCGCAAGGACACCGGCGTCAACCTGCCGCTGGGACAGCTGCTGGCGGCGCCGACGCCACGCGCGCTTGCCGCGGCCTATCGCCGCGCCGGCGCCATCGACCCGGGCCAGGCGCAAGGCAGCGACGCGGTCGCCGCCGATCCGTGGGCGCCGCTGGTGCTGCTGCAGGAGGGCGCACGCGGCGCGCCGCTGTTCCTGGTCCATGCGGTGGGCGGCAACATCCTCAATTACCGCGCCTTGGCGCGCAAATTGCCCCCCGAGGTCACCGTGTACGGCCTGCAGGCCCTGGGACTCGATGGAAAGACCCCACCGCTGGCCAGCGTGGAGGCCATGGCCTCGCGTTACGTCGACGAAATCCGCCAGGTCCAGCCCCACGGGCCTTATCGCATCGCGGGTGGCTCGATGGGCGGCATCATCGCCTACGAGATGGCGCAGCGCCTGCTGGCAGCTGGAGAAAAGGTGGATTTCCTCGGCCTGTTCGATACCTCCAGCGGGGCCAGGGAAGGTCCGTCCAAGCCTGGCCCGGGGTTGTCGCAGCGGCTGGCCGCCTTCGGCCCGGGCCGGGTGTGGCGCAGTGTCGCCGCGAGAACGCGCCTGGCTGCCCTTCGGTTGCGGGTAATGCTGGCGCGGATCATCGGAGCCGAACTGCCGCATGAGGTGCGTTATGCCGAGGTGCATCGCGTGCACTACCGTGCCGCCGGCAGGTACCGGGTCAGGCCTTATCCCGGCGACCTGGTCGTATACCGGGCCGAGGACCAGGAAGGTCGCTTCCCTGATTCGCCCACGCT
>SEHC01000101.1 GCA_004173415.1 Lysobacteraceae bacterium | reverse complement strand
CGGTGGCCCACGAATGCGCGCAGCCGCTGAGCCTGGCGTTCTTCGACATCGACCATTTCAAGTCGGTCAACGACACCCACGGCCACGATGCCGGCGACCGCGTGCTGCAGACCATGGGCGGGATCCTGCGCGACAGCGTCGGCGGCCGGGACATCAGCGCGCGGCTCGGCGGCGAGGAGTTCGTGGTCCTGTTCGCCGATCGCCCGCCGGCCGAGGTCGAGGCGCTGGTGCAGCGGATCCGACGGCAGTTCGAGCAGGAGGTCGCCGCCTTCAAGGTGACGGTCAGCGCCGGCGTCGCCCACCGCCAGCCGGGCGAAACCCTGCACTTGCACCTGCGCCGCACCGACGTCGCCTTGTACGAAGCCAAGCGTGCCGGCCGCGACCGGCTGGCGGTCAGCAGCGGCGCGGCGACCGAAACGACCGGCTAGCGACGGGGACGCGGGCGTCCCGCGCCCGCACCTCGCCGTGGCTCAGGCGATGTCCTTGAAGTAGGGCACGACTTCGCCCTTGACCTTGATCGTCATCGGATTGCCGCGACGGTCCTTGGACTTGCCCACCTGGACCCGGATCCAGCCTTCGCTGACGCTGTATTCCTCGACGTTGTCGCGCTCCACGCCGTTGAAGCGGATGCCGACCCCGCGGTTGATGGCGGCCTCGTCGTGGAACGGGCTGGCGGGATTGATCGCGAGGTGGTCGGGAGGCGTATCGGACATGGCGGGTCGGCTGCCGGGATTGACTGGGCGTGCAGGATAAACGCCCGCGACCGGTTAGTCTCGCGGCATGCCCGGTGCCCGGCGTTGCCTGCGACGCGGCGCCTGCGCGCGGCCAATGCGCCAGTGGGACTCCTCAACGCGGCCGCGATGCCTGCGAGCGGGCGTTGCGGATCACCTCGCGCACCCGTTCGCGATCGACGTGGCGGGAGATCGCGGTGGCGCCGAGCCGCAGGGCCTGCTCGCGCAGTTCCACGCTGAGGTCGTAGTGCGCGCCGCTGGGTTTGTCCTGGAAGGCACGGCGCGGCACGCCCAGCCGCGCGGCCATGGCATGCAGCTCTTCCAGCGTGTCGGCCATCAGGTGGGCCCAGCGCTGGCCGCGCCAGAGGGTGACGGCGTCGTCCACGTAAACGGTCATGCGCCGAGTCTTCCACAGTCGCCGCCGATCGGCCAACCGGCGCGCACGGCGGCGAAGGGCGCGGGTGGTGGGCAGCGATTGCGCGCCGGTGCTTTCCAAGTCCCCGCCCAGGGGCCACTATCGACGCCCCCGCCGCGACCCCCGACCCATGGCCATGCCCGACAACGAAGCCGATTACGGCGACCACGAAGCCGAACGCGAGGACCTGGAGGATGCCGACGAACTCAGTGCCGAGGCGCTGGCCTGGCAGTTGCTGCTGCTGGTCAATCCAGGCGACGAGGAAGCGGCCCTGCGCCAGTTCACCCAGTACCGCGAGGCCGCGGCCGACGCCGGCGAGGCCGAGCCGGTCTGGCTGCTGAGGGACGCGATCGACTGGACGGCCGGCTTCCACGTGCAGGCAAGGGACGCGGAAACCTTCATCGACGCGGTCAACGAACTGGTGCGGCGCTGGAACCTGCAGATCGACTGGGGCGGCGACCCGTACGACGAGGAGTTCCTGGACGGCACCGACATTCCCGCGTTGATGTCCACGGCCCACGACCGCCTGCGCGAACATGGCTACACGCTGTGGACCTGGGATACGGGCAGCGACCATCACGGCGGGTGGATCACCCTGAGCCGCGACGACGAGGCGATGCGGCTGGTGGCGCTGGCCCTGGGCATCGAGCTGCGCCCGGGCAGCGACGCGTTCTAGGCCGGAGGCCTGGCGGCTGAAGCCGACCGCAGTCCAGGGACCTCAGGCCTTGCGCAGGCGCGGCTCGAAACCCCCGGCGCATTGCACGTGCGACTCGATGTGCATGCGGGCCAGTTCGACGTAGTTGGCCTGCGGGCCGCTACCGCTGCCGTGCACCTCGCCCAGGTATTCGCCATCCGACCAGACCCGCCCGACCCAGTCGGCGTGGCCGTCGTGCAGGGTCAGTGACACCGTATAGCGCACGTCCCGGTCCTGCATGTCCTTGCAGGCATAGACCATCGGGAACTGGGCGACATAGACCGCGTCCTCGGTCAGCCGCTCGAGCTGGCCGCGGGTGCGCTCGATGATCTTGCCGCGCGCGTGCTCGACCACCGTGTCCACCGCACCGCGCATGTAGTCCGATTTCTGCAGGAAGTGGTCGATGGCCTCGCCCGGGTTGTAGGCGTTCTTCCTGACCCATTCGGTGAAGGCGGCCTGCAGGTCCACCGTTCCGGCCTTGGTTCTCTGGTTCATGCATGGGCTCCGGCTATGCGCAAGGCGGAGCCGGCCACGGTCCCGCCTGCGCGATCACAAGTGCGGCGATTGTGTGCAGGGGCGCGTGAAAGTCCCGCGATCTTGCGGGCGGGGCGAGGGCGAGCGGACGGGAAGGGGCGGCGCGTGCCGATGCTGTCCTACCGCTGCGGGCAGGATCGGGGAAGGTCCTGCGTCTGCCGGCCGTGGCCGTCCGCCTAGCTGTCGGAGCCGGGCCTGATCTCGCGCCGCAGCCAGTCGTCCAGCATTTTCTTTTCATAGCGCAGCGGGTCGCTTTCGCCGATCCGGGTCGAACCGGTGAGGAAGCCCGGATCGACCAGCTTGCGCTCGCCTTGGTCGAGGACCTCGCCGCGTGCATCCAACCGGGTGAACTGCAGGGTGATGCGAGGCGGGTAGAGGTCGCGGATCACCCGGGTGTCCTGCAGGTCCGGCCCGTGCCAGGGCTCGTAACTGCCGGCGCGGCGGATGTCGGTGAGGGTCACGCGCAGGGTCTGGCCCGCCGGCAACTGGCGGGCGGCGGTTTCCCGCAAGTGCCGGGCCAGCTGCTCGACCCAGTTGCCACGCCGGGATTCGCGGCGATTGGCGCTGTAGCGCACTTCGGAGAACTGGGCCGGATCGGTCCAGTCCACGCTGACCGGACCCGCGCTTTCCAGGCTGCGTGGCGCATCGGCATCGGTGACGTTGCGCGGGCTGGCGTCGACCGTCGCCGCCAGCAGCAGGGCCAGGGCCAGGCAGGGCAACAGGCTTGGAACTTTCATGTGCGATCTCCCATGGGTGGGGTCGGGCGGCAAGTGCAGCCCCGCTCCTGGACCCCTGCATTACGCGCCAGGCGCTGGTGACGTCGCGCCTTCAGTCGGCCGTGGCGGCTTCCCTGCCACCCCGGCCCAACGGATCCGGCAAGGCCTCGCCGGCTGCGGTGAAGCCCAGCGAAAGCGAGTTCAGGCAGTGCCGTTCGCCGGTCGGAGGCGGCCCATCCGGGAATACGTGGCCCAAGTGGCTGTCGCAACGGGCGCAGACGATCTCGGTGCGGATCATGCCGTAGCTGGTGTCGCGGAGGGTCTTCACGTGGGCCTCGTCATAAGGACGGAAGAAGCTGGGCCAGCCGGTACCCGAGTCGAACTTGGCGCTGGATCGGAACAGGGGCAAGCCGCAGAGGCGGCAGGTGTAGACGCCTTCGAGCTTGTTGTCGAGGAAGACGCCGCAGAAGGCCGCCTCGGTGCCGTGCTCCAGCAACACGCGACGCTCCTCGCCGGTGAGGCCGTCAATCAGCTGCTGGCGCTGCGAATGGCTGGGCGGGGTCAGGTCGAAAGCGCTCATGTCGGGCTCCAGTGAAGGGGGCATTCTGCACCGCGGCGCATGGGCCGCGCGCGAACGCGCCAAGGCGAATCACCTGAAGGTGGGGGCCAGGTGGCGGCGAATCCAGTCCGCAACCGGGCAGCGGGCGTGTCCACCGCTGATTTTGCCTGCACTGCATGCCTGCGTGGCCGTGGTGATGCGCGGCGTCCCGCAGCATGGATCCAAGCCGCCACGAACAAGAAAGGGGACGGCCGCAGCCGTCCCCCGGAGATGCGCAAGCGACGACGAGGACGCGTGCGGCATCTGTACCTTGCCGGCCAGGTGGATCCCGCCTTTGCATGAGTAAACGTCAGCCTGCGCCACAGCGGCCACCCCGCGCGCCGACGCATCCGGCCGGACCCGCGCGGCCCGCACCGGTTGAGTTGTCGCCCGCCGGCCCCATCCATTGACCATCAATCGCCAGGGCCAGGTGCCGCATGTCCGCTCCCGTTGCCGAACCCATCCGGATCGATTTCGTCTCCGACGTGGCCTGCCCATGGTGCGCGGTGGGGCTGCGCGCGCTGGAGGAAGCCATGGCGCGGGTGCCGGGGCTGCGGGTGGACCTGAATTTCCAGCCTTTCGAGCTGAATCCGCAGATGCCCGCCGGTGGCGAGGACGCGGTCCAGCACCTGACCCGCAAGTACGGCATCAGCGCCGAGCAGGCGGCGCGCAACGGCGAGGCGATCCGGCAACGCGGCGCTGAACTGGGCTTCGAATTCCGCATGGATCGCCGCCGGCAGGTCTACAACACCTTTGACGCGCACCGTTTGCTGCATTGGGCCGGGCTGCAGGGCCGGGCAAGCCAGCTGGCGCTGAAGCAGCGCTTGCTGCGGGCCTATTTCACCGACGGCGAGGATGTGTCATCGACTGCTGTGCTGGCCCGCCTAGCCGGCGAAGCGGGGCTGGACGAAACGCGTGCGGCCGGAATATTGGGTTCGGACGAATATGCCGGGGCGGTAAGGGAGCAGGAGCGCTTCTATGCCGAACGTGGCATCACCGCGGTGCCGTCGGTGATCTTCAACGACCGCCACCTGATCCAGGGCGGGCAGCCGGTGGCGAATTTCGAGCAGGCCTTGCGCCAGCTCTCCGGACTCCAGGCTCCGACCGCATCACAGGACTGAACGACTTTCCCGCCTGCCTGCCTGCCCGCTTAGCGGGTCAGCGGGGCCAGCTCGTGTTGCTCGAAGTGCGCGGTCAGCGCCTGGATCTGCGAGACCAGTTCGAAAATGCCAGCGAGGGCGAAGGCCGATCGTTGTTCTTCACGACTGTCCCAGTACTCGGAGACGAACAGCTTCTCCGAGCCGGGGCCCACGTTGCTCACCACGTAACTGACACAGCCCGGCACGTGGTAGACCGCGCGGGAAACTTCCAACAGCAGTTCGACCATCCTGTCGCAGCTGCCGGGATGCGGCACGAGCAAGGTGGCCAGGCCGTACGGTGAATGCATGCAGGCGGCCTTTGGTCATTCTCGGCAGGCGAGCTTAGTGTCGACCTGGCCAGAAGGGGTTAAGGCTTTGGAAAACAGTGGCCATGTCCGTCGTCACTTGTGCCGCGTAGCGGTTTCATGCTCCGGGCCGGCATCTCCAATCCGATACGGGCTGGGTAGCGGCGCAATGGACGCGCCGGCAGCTGAGGAAATGCAGTATCGGCCCCGCAATCCAAGGATGCGGGACCACGTCGAATGGTCGGGATAACCGGCGGCCGACGACCGCTGTGAATCAGCGGGGCGCGGGCCCCGCCTTGGCTTCGAAGCGCCGTGCGTACTCGCGCTCGTCGGCGACCCGCGCCACTTCGCCGTCGGCCAGGTCCGGCGCCCCGTAGACCGCATAGGCGATGCTGCCATCGTCGCGTTGGCCCACCTGGTGCAACCGGTAGCGCGGGCGGCCGCTGCCGCTGTTCTCGGGGTAATGCACCGGCGGCTCGTTGCCGTCCAGGTCCATTTCGCTGTTGTCGACCACCCCGCCAATGAAAAGGGCACGCATGCATTTTCTCCAGATAGGAAGGAAAAAAACCGACCCAAGAATGGCAAAGGCGATGTTGGAAATGTATGAATTCGCCGTTCGTTTTGCAGTAAGCGAAAACCGGCAAGCCGTGTTCAGCGGGGACCGGGCGGGCCCGCGAGCCGGGCCGACTTCAGCGCAGCAGTGGCGCCAGTTCCTTCCATACGTGGTCACGCAGCCGCGGCTGGGCGCTGGCCACGGGATGCAGGTTGTCGGCCTGGAACGCGGTCCGGTCCAGAGCGATCGGTTCCAGCAGGAAGGGCAGGAAGGCGGTCCGGTGCAGGCGCGACAACTCGCTGAAATTGCGCTCGAAGCCCTGGGTGTACTGGCGCCCGAGGTTCGGCGGCATGCGCATGCCGACCAGCAGCACCTTGGCTCCCGCCGCCTGCGAGGCCTTGATCATGCGCTCCAGGTTGGCCCGGCTCTGGGCCAGCGGCAGGCCGCGCAGGCCATCGTTGGCGCCCAGCTCGATCACCACCACCGCCGGACGGTGGCGCTTGAGTTCGCCAGCGATGCGCGAGGCGCCGCCGGCCGTGGTTTCGCCGCTGATGCTGGCATTGACCACGCGCCAGCCCGGATGCTGCTTGCCGATCCGGTCGCTGGTCAGGGCCACCCAGCCCTGCGGTGCGCTGAGCCCGTAGGCAGCCGACAGCGAATCGCCCATGACCAGGACCGTGCGCGGCGCCTTTGCGGCGGCATCGGCGGCGAACGCGGCCGGCACCAGCAGCGCCAGCGCCAGCAATACCAGACCAATGGCACATTGAACCCGGCCCCGCCTGCCCGCATAAGCTGATGTCACGTGGAGCAAACCCATTCCGCGTCTCCGCTGCACAACCCAGGAAACATCATGGCCGATTCGAACGGACTGCGCGCTGAAGCCGCCCGGACCAAACCCCGCCAGGCACTGCAGGTGCACGGCCTGGGCAAGCGCGTGCCGCTGCCGTCAGGCGAACTGACCATCCTCAAGGGCGTCGGCTTCGACATCGCCCATGGCGATACCGTGGCCGTCGTCGGCGCCTCGGGTTCGGGCAAGAGCACCTTGCTGTCGTTGCTGGCCGGGCTGGACAGTCCCAGCGATGGCCAGGTCCTGCTGGATGGCGAACCGCTGTCCGCGCTGGACGAGGATGGGCGCGCCCGGGTGCGTGGCGCGAAGGTCGGCTTCGTGTTCCAGAGCTTCCAGTTGCTGCCTTCGTTGACCGCGCTGGAGAACGTGATGCTGCCCCTCGAACTGCGCGGCGATGCGGACGTGGAGGGTCCGGCCCGGCAGATCCTGCACAAGGTCGGCCTGGCCGAACGAGTCGACCATTA
>SEHC01000553.1 GCA_004173415.1 Lysobacteraceae bacterium | reverse complement strand
GGGCCGGAATGCCCATCCAGCCAGTGCAGGCCATCGCCGCGTATGCCTGCACCCGGCCGCTTGCCGGCATGGTGGCCGACCGAGGCCTGCTGCAGCGAACCGTCGTCATGCAGCTGTTGCAGCGTCCGCCGCAGCCTGGCCGCCTGATCCACCTCCGGAAACCCGGCCAGCAGGCAGGCGCCGGTGTCTTCCAGCGACCGCGCGATCGCGTCGGGGTCGTGAAGGAACGCCACGGGCAGGGGATGCATGGCGGATATGATAGGGCCGCGCATCCAGAGGAAAACCATGTTTCCACGAATCCCGCCGATCACCCGGGCATTGATCATCGCCAACGTGGCGATCTTCCTCCTGCAGCAGCTGCTCGGCGACGAAGCCATGGCCTCGCTGATGCTGTGGCCGGTCGGGCCCAACGGACTGGACCTGTTCACACCGGACTACGAGTTCAAACCCTGGCAGCTGCTCACCTACGGCTTCCTGCACGGCAACTTCCCGCACCTGCTGTTCAACATGCTGGCCTTGTTCATGTTCGGCGCGCCGCTGGAATACACCTGGGGTAATCGCCGCTTCCTGACCTACTTCCTGGTCTGCGTGGCCGGCGCGGGCGTGCTGCAGTTGCTGGTCGGCTGGTGGACGATTTCCAACGGCGGTGAGGCCTATCGCACGGTCGGTGCATCCGGCGGGGTGTTCGGCGTGCTGCTGGCCTACGGCATGCTGTTCCCCAACCAGCGGGTGATGCTGCTGTTCCCGCCGATCCCGATGAAGGCGCGCACCCTGGTCATCGTGTACGGGGCGATCGAGCTCATGCTGGGCTTCACTGGCTGGCAGCCGGGCGTGGCCCATTTCGCCCACCTGGGCGGGATGCTGTTCGGCTGGCTGCTGATCCGTTACTGGCGCGGGCAGCCCCCGTTCGGCAAGCCGAAACCGCCGCGGCCGCGGATCGTGCGCTGAGGCGGGAAGAGTTCCGCGCAAGCGCGACCCGCGCGACCAGGCCAGGCAACGACGCATCGGCTGGCCTGCCTTGCAGCTGAAGGTTTCGGCGAAGGCCGGCTGGTTGGCCAGCGGGCCATTGCTGCGCCACTGGCCCGGCGCATGCCGGTCGGCGACGACGCGCTGGCCGGCTTCGGCGGGAGAGACCTGCTGCGCCCACAATTCCGCCCATGAGCGGAACAAGGTCTGCTTGGCGCCCGGGTTGGGAGCCAGCTGGGTGAACACGAAGGCATCCCACGCCAGCTCCACCCCGGCCAGGTCGGCCAGGTTGGAGTCGGTGGTCAGGGTGCCGTTGACCTTGCGATCGGGCACGCCGGGGTAGGCATACCCGTTGTACTGGGCGGCCAGGCGCGAGCCGATGCCCTGCCAGGCCGAGAGGTCGGCCGGTGTCCACCAGTCGCGGATCTGGCCGTTGGCGTCGACCATGCGGCCGCTGCTGTCGAAGCCGCGGGTCAGTTCGTGCCCGACCAGCGCGCCGTAGGACCCGTACAGGGCGGCATCGCCGCGGCTGACGTCGAAGACCGGTGCCTGCAGCACCGCGGCGGTGACGATCAGGCGGTTCTGGGCCATGTCGTAGGCCAGCGCCGGCTGCTGCGGCAGCACGTCCCAGCGGCGGTCGGCGTTGCCCTTGCCGATGCGCTTCATTTCCTCGCGGTGGCGCCAGGTCGAGGCGATCAGGATGTTGCTGCCGAAGCTGCCGCGGCCCATCGGCTGGACGGTGTAGTCCAGGTCACGGCGCGGCGTGCCGATCTCGATCTTGAGCTTGTCCAGCTTGGCCCGGGCCTCGGCCTTGGCCGGCTCGCTCATCCACTTGCTGGAATCGATCCCGCGCTTGAGCGCATCACGCACATTCTGGGCGATCGACTCGGCCTTGCTCTTGCTGGTTGAAGGCAGGTAGCGGGCGGCGTACTCGCGCCCCAGCATCGGGCCGGCGGCGGTGTTGATCGCCTGCAGCACCTGCTCCCAGCGCGGTGCAGGCGCGGTTTCGCCACGCAGCACGCGGCCGCGGAACTCGAACGAAGCATCGCGGAACGAGCGCGAGAGGTACGGCGCCATGGCGTCGCCGACCTGCCAGCGCAGGTAGGTCTTCCACTGGGCCGGCTTGAGCGTGCCGATCAGGGTGTTGATCTCGGCGAACAGGGCCGGGTTGGCCATCGACACGGTGTCGTCGCTGACGCCCTGGGCCTTGAGGAAGGCATCCAGCTGCAGGTTCCGGTACTGCTTGCCCAGGTCCTTCGAGGCCACCGGCGCGTAGTTGGCCAGCGGGTTGGCCAGGTCCTGCAGCGGCCGCGCGGCGCGGGCCAGGCGGGTCTCCAGGTCGATCACCTCCATCGATTCGGCGTCGAGCTTGGCTTCCGGGGTGCCGGTCAGGGCCAGCACCTGCTTGACGTAGTTGCGGTAGCGGCCGAGCAGCTCCCGGGTTTCGGTATCGGTGCGGGTGTAATAGGCCGGGTCGGACATGCCCATGCCGCCCTGGGAGAA
>SEHC01000100.1 GCA_004173415.1 Lysobacteraceae bacterium | reverse complement strand
CGATGGCGTTCTCGGTGTTCGTCGAGTTGATCAACCTGTGGATCCGCAAGCGCAGCGGCGCTGCGCGCCCGCCGGTGAAACTGCACGAGAAGTTCCTGCCGCCGGGCGACGGCGTGTAGGGCGCAGGGCGGTGCAGGAGCGACGCAGGTCGCGAATCCGTCGTCGTTGGGGACCCATGCCTTCTCGACCTCGTCGCTCCTGCATCCTCGCCGCCGCCCGTTGCCGGGTCAGGCCGCCGCGAAGGCGGGCCGGGTCAGGTTCACCGCCTCGCCGTGGGTGCACATCACTTCGTCTTCGATGCGGATGCCGCCATACGGACGCAAGGCGTCCACCCGCGCCCAGTCCACGCTGGCGGCATGGCCGTTCTGCCTGACCTCGTCCAGCAGCATGTCGATGAAGTACAGCCCCGGTTCGATGGTCACCACCATCCCCGGCTCCAGCACGCGGGTCATGCGCAGGTAGGGATGACCGGGCGGGCGCGGGATCCTGCCGCCGCGGTCGGATTCGGCGAAACCGGCCACGTCGTGGACCTGCAGGCCGATCGGATGGCCCAGCCCATGCGGGAAGAACGCCGCGCTGACGCCGGTGGCCAGCGCGGCTTCAGGCGACACGGTGATCACGCCGAAGTCCTTGAGGATGCCCATCAGGGTCAGGTGCGCATCGACATGCAACTGCTTGTAGTCGACGCCTGCGCGAACGCCCTGGCCCATCCTGACCTGGGCCTTGTCCACCGCATCGATCAGCGCCTGGAACTCGCCCGTCGTGTCCATCGAATAGGTGCGGGTGATGTCGCTGGCGTAGCCGTGGCAACTGGCGCCTGCGTCGATCAGGAAGCTACGCGCGGCCGCGGGCGCGGTCCGTTCGAGTTCCATGTAATGCAGCACGGCGGCGTGTTCGTTGAGGGCGATGATGTTGCCGTAGGGCAGGTCGTTGGCGTCCTGGCCGACCGCCGCGCAGTAGGCCATGTGGATGCCGAACTCGCTGCGGCCTTCGCGGAACGCCGCTTCGGCGGCGCGGTGGCCGCGCACGGCCAGGCGCTGGGCCTGGCGCATCAGCGCGATTTCATAATCGGTCTTGTAGGAGCGGTGGTATTCCAGGTAACTGATCACCGCCTCGGGGTTGTTGGGGACGTAACCCTCGCCGGATGCCGCGCCCAGCGCGCTCTGCGGCTCGCCCAGGATCGCGCAACGCGCCGCCGGTCCTGGCAGCAGCGCCAGCGCCTGTTCCGGCTTGCGGATGATGTGGATGTCGAAGTGCTCCACCCACCAGCCGTTCGGCGCGTCGGGGACCACGTGCCAGTAGTCGAAGGGCTGGTGGAAGATGAGCTTCGGCCGCTGCCCGGGCGTGTACACGAGCCAGCTGTCCGGCACCCGGGTCAGCGGCAGCCAGGCCTTGAACTGCGGGTTCACCGCATAGGGATAGTCGCGGTCGTCGAAGGCCTGGTAGTGGAGGCTGCCGCTGGGCACCAGCAGGTGGTCGAAGCCGCCGCGCGCCAGCGCCTCGTCGGCGCGCAGGGCGAGGGTCTGCAGGTGCCGGGCGTACAGCGTGGCGAGATCGCCGGGCAGGGCATCGGCGGACTCGCGGGAAGCAGCGGGGTTGTTCATCGTGCGCACTCATTCGGAATGCGCCGATTTTGCCGGAACTGGGGTTGCCGCGCCTGAAACCCTGCGTCCCGCCCTAGTGGCGCACCTCGGGCCGCGCGATCCAGTGCCGCAGCACCGCCAGCGGACCCTCCTCCAGGGTCAGGAAACGCAGCCCGGCCCAACCCTGCCCGGGGGTGTTGGCGCTGCCCATCCAGGCCACGTGGGCGCCGACGTCGATCGGCACCAGGTGGCCGGTCCGGTCCATGACCTCGAACCGCAGCTGGTACAGCGCGTCCTCGGCCAGGTGGCCGGTGGTCACCAGCAGCATGCCGGTTTCGGAAATGTTGCCGATCCTGCCCAGCACCTGCTCGGTCATGGTGTCGACCACGACCACCGGTTCGTGCACGTTGCGGCGTTGTGCGCGGCGGGATTCGTTGATCATGCGCTGGCCCCTCCCTGGGCGGCCTCGGTGCCGGTGATGCTGCGCAGCGCGCTGACCGTGGCCTGCCACGCGCGGTCGATCAGGCGGCCCTTGCCCTGGGTGACCACGCGGACCTGCTCGCGCGCCATCAACCGGGCCAGGCTGTCCATCGAATGCTCGGCGATGCGCTGGCCGCGCTGGTTGACGAACAGGGCATTGTCGGTGACCGGGCTGTACCAGGACAGGCGCTGGCGATTCATGTCGCCCTGCTGGTTGCGGGTGAACTCCAGCCAGGTTCCGAACGGCAAGGTGCGCAGGTAGTCATGGCACTGTTGTTCCTTCGGCGAGCGGGGGGCCACGGCCTTTTTCCGGACCTCGGTCTGCTCGCCCAGCCTCGCGCGGGCCTTCAGGCGCGCGGTCAGTTCGGTCTTGGAGCTGGTTTCGTCCTCGTTCTCGGCGCTGGACAGTCGGCGGGCGATGGCCGAGGCCTCGTCGCCGTGGTAGCCGACCTGGACCAGGGCGCCCTCGATCCGCGGGGTGAGCGCGGCATCGGCGGGCTTACCGCCGGTGGACTCGCTGGTGGTCGCCTCGACGATGCGGCGGGTGATCTGCACCTGTTCGCGCCACTCGTCGGAGTCTTCGCCGTTGCGCAGCTGGGTCAGGGTCAGCACGTCGGCCCAGGCCTGGTTGAGCAGGGCCTGCACGAACTTCTGCGGGGCCTGGCCCTGCAGGGCGTCCTGGATGGTGTCGGCCGCGCGCTGCTTGGCCACCTCCAGGCGGTCCTTGCCTCGCGCCGCCTCGATGTGCCGACGCTCGGTGACCTCCGCCTTGCGCGCCATCGCCCGGAAATGGGCCTGCACGTCGTTGTTCGCGGTCTCGAACACCTCGTCGTCGCCGTTGTATTCGGCGAGCACGCGATCCACCGCTTCATGCAGCTTCTGCACCAGGTGCGGGTCGGCTTCGTCCTCGCCCAGCCAGCTGGCGCCGGATTCGGCCACCGAATTGAGCAGCTCGCGGGCAGGATGCTGCGGGCGCAGGAAGAACTTGCGGTCGTGCAATGCCGCCTGGGCCACCGGCACCTGCAGGCGGACCAGCATGTCCACCGCCGGCGCGTCCCGCTGCACCTCACGTTCGATCTCGTTGTAGAGCAAGCCAAGCAGTTCGAACGTATCCGCATCCTGCTGGACCAGGGTGGCCTGCGGGCCATGCTGTTCGCGCACCTGGGCGAGCAATGAATCCTGCACGTCCATCATGGTCCGGCGCGGCTGCCCCGGGGTGGCCTGCACCGGCATGGCCTGCAGGGCGCGGAGCGTGGCCAGCACGTCGTGGGTGGACATGGGCACGCCATCCGCCGTCCCGGCCCCCGTCGCGCCGGCTGAAGGGGCGACGCCCTGGAGGCTGGCGCGACGGCCGGAGAGCAGGTTCTGCAGGGTGGCGAAGGAGGTGTCGGCGGCCGCGACGCGGCCTGCCGGACCGGCCTGGGCTGGCGATTGCATTCCGTCCACGGCATGGGCGCCAGCGTCGCCGGCGACCAGTGCCGACCATGAGGCCGGGGACTGCCCGTGCCAGTCGGTCATCGGCCGCGCCGCATCGGCATGGGCGGCGGCCTCGGCGTTGCGGCGCGTGCCCGGGCCGCGCTCGGTGCGCGCGCGCTGCGGGGCGAAGATCAAACCCGGCAGCACACCCTGCCTGGCGAGCAGGCCGTTGAGCACGTCGATCCACGCGGTGTACTCGGCCATCACCTTGAGGTCGAAGGACTTGTACAGCAGCAGCTGGGAATCCAGGTCGATCTCGAACGAAGCCGCCACCGCGGCGCGCAGGACCTTGCACATCGACTGCGGGCCGACCGGCAGTTGCGCCGGCTCCAGCCCCGGGGCGCCGGCCAGCACGCCGAAGCGCTGGCCCATCAGGTACAGCTGGGTGAGGCTGCGGGCTTCGTGGCGGCGGGCGATCTCCCGCAGCACGATGTCGCGATCCATCTGCGCGTCTTCGACCAGGGTCAGGGTCTGGTACTCGATCAGTTCGTGGTGGTCGGCGGGCGCCACGCTGCGGGGCTGGCGGATCGCGGCCACCTCGGCCTCCAGCCCGGCCAGGAACATCGGCAGCAGGTCGGCGCGGTTCTTGCGCATCGCATGCAGGTTGGCGAACTGCTCGGCCTGCTTCTCGTTGCTGCGGGCCCGCTCGGCCTGCTTGAACAGCTGCTGCTCGAATTCCACCAGCATCAGGTTGATGCGTTCGCTCAAGTCGGTGGACACCTGGTTGAAGAACGCCTCGAGGATCCGGCGCACCCGCGGTGGCAACGACGCGGAGGCGATCGTCGCGGCGGTCATCGAAGGCAGGGCGTAAGGTGAATTTGGCATTGGCGCTGCGATGGCTCCCCGGACGCGGGATTATTAACACATTCGCCCGGTACCCGCGCCGGGACTCTGGGAATGGCGGTCATCGCTGTTCCAGGAAAAGCGAGACCACGTCATTGGTGAAACGGCGCCCCTGCTCGGTGGGGGCCACCCGGTCGGCCGTCTGCGACAGCCAGCCCCGGGCCCGGGCCTCGGCCAGCGGCGCGGCGATGGCCTGCCGTGGCAGGCCGGTCCAAGCCTCGAAATCGCCCAGGGCGAAGCCCTGGTTGAGGCGGAGTGCGTTGAGCATGAACTCGAACGGGCGCCGCTGCGGCGCGATGCGCTCGTCGCCACCGAGCGACGCCGCCGTGCCCGCTTCGGCCAGGTACGCGGCCGGGTGCCGGGTCTTCCAGCGGCGCAGGATGTCCTGGCCGGCGCCGAGGGTGATCTTGCCGTGCGCGCCCGCACCGATCCCCAGGTAGTCGCCGAAGCGCCAGTAGTTGAGGTTGTGCGCGCACTCCCGCCCCGGGCGCGCATAGGCGCTGACTTCGTACTGGGCGTAGCCGGCCGCGGCCAGCAGCGCCTGGCAATGTTCCTGCATGTCCCAGGCGAGGTCCTCGTCGGGCAGGCCCTGCGGCGGGCGGGCGAAGAACATCGTGTTCGGTTCCAGGGTCAGCTGGTAGTGCGACACATGCGTGGGCTCGAGGGCGAACGCACGCTGCAGGTCGCGTTCGGCCATGGCCAGGTCCTGGCCGGGCAGGGCGTACATCAGGTCCAGGTTGAAATTGTCGAAACCCGCGTCCTGGGCGAGCTTCACCGCGCGCTCGGCCTGGTCGCTGTCGTGGATGCGCCCGAGGCGCTTCAGGCACTCGTCGTCGAAGCTCTGGATGCCGAAGCTGATGCGGTTGACCCCGGCGGCGCGGTACTGGTCGAAACGGCCATGTTCGGCGGTGCCCGGATTGGTCTCCAGGGTGATTTCCAGGTTCGGCGCGAAGCGCAGCCGGCTGCTGGCCGCCTGCAGGAAACGGTCGATGCGGTCGGCCGGGAACAGGCTGGGAGTGCCGCCGCCGAAGAACACCGAGTGGATCGTGCGTCCCCAGACCAGCGGCAGGTCCTGGTCCAGGTCGCGGATCAGGGCGTCCACGTAGCCATCGAACGGCAACGCACCCTTGGCTTCGTGGGAATTGAAGTCGCAGTAAGGGCATTTGCGCACGCACCAGGGCAGGTGCACGTACAGGGACAGCGGTGGCGGGATCAACATGGGTGCATTGTAGGAGCGGGCCGCGCCCGCGGGTCGTTCTCTACGGCCGCCCGGCCGGGGAGGTCGATGGTGCGGACGTTCCCTGCGCCAGCGCGGCCGCGAGACGGGATTTCAACAGGGCCAGCGCCTGGCCGCGGTGGCTCAGCGTGTTCTTGAACTCCAGCGCCATTTCCGCCGCGGTCTGGCCGTGCAGCGGGTCCACGAACACCGGGTCGTAGCCATGGCCGCCAGTGCCGCGACGCTGCCGCAGGATGCGGCCGTTCCACTGGCCTTCTACGATCAACGGCTGCGGATCGTCGGCATGCCGCAGCAGCACCAGCACGCAATGGAAGTGCGCGCCACGCTGGCCGTCGGGGACGTCGCGCATCGCCTCGAGCAGCTTGTCGATGTTGGCCGAGGCGTCGCAGTGGCGCCCGGCGTAGCGGGCCGAATACAGGCCGGGGGCGCCGTGCAGCGCATCGACGCAGATGCCCGAATCGTCGGCCAGCGCCGGCAGGCCGGTCAGCCGGGTGGCGTGGCGGGCCTTGATCAGGGCATTCTCGACGAAGGTGGTGGCGGTTTCGTCGGCATCCTCCACGCCCCATTCGGACTGGGCACGCAGCTCGATGCCGGCGTCGCCGAGCAGGCTGCGCAGTTCCTCGAGCTTGCCGTGGTTGGAAGAGGCCAGGACCAGGTTCATGCGTCTTGCCCCGGCGCCGGCGTGGGCTGCAGCAGGTCCCAGCGGTTGCCATAGCGGTCGCGGAACACCGCAACGGTGGCATAGGGTTCCTCGCGCGGCGATTCGAGGAACTCGATCCCGTTGGCGGTCAGGGCCGCGTGGTCGCGCCAGAAGTCGTCGGTCTGCAGGAAGAAGCCGACCCGCCCGCCGGTCTGGTCGCCGATGCGCGCGCGCTGGGCTTCGTTGCCGGCGATGGCCAGCAGCAGCCCGGTCCCGCTGCCGCCGCGCGGCGCGACCCGCACCCAGCGCCGGCCGTTGCCGCGGTCGGTGTCCTCGAGCAGTTCGAAGCCCATCGCGCCGGTGTAGTGGGCGATGGCCGTGTCGTAATCGTCGACCACCAGGGTGACCAGGCTGAGGGTTTGCTTCATGGGCATGCGGACCAGGGCGGTTGGCGTTGAGCCTTGTCGAAACGATCCGCGTCGGGGCCTCAGCCGGCCAACGCGGCCCGCTGCGCCGCGAACAGTTCGCCGATGCCCTTTTCTCGCAGTCGCTGTCTTCCGGATAATCCAGGTCCAGCACCGGCACGCCGCGATAGATGCCCACCGAGACCGCGGCGACCGCGCCGTGGATCGGATCGCGCTTGATCTCGTTGCGCGACTTGAGCAGGTTGACCGCGTCGACCAGGGCCACGTAGGCGCCGGTGATCGCCGCGGTACGGGTGCCGCCGTCGGCCTGCAGCACGTCGCAGTCCAGGGTGATGGTCCGTTCGCCCAGGGCGTTGCGGTCGACGCAGGCGCGCAGGGCGCGGCCGATCAGGCGCTGGATCTCCAGGGTCCGGCCGCCCTGCTTGCCACGCGAGGCCTCGCGGTCGCTGCGGGTGTGGGTCGCGCGCGGCAGCATGCCGTACTCGGCGGTGACCCAGCCCTCGCCCTTGCCGCGCAGGAAGCCGGGCACCCGGTTCTCCACGCTGGCCGTGCACAGCACGCGGGTCTCGCCGAAGCTGATCAGCACCGATCCCTCCGCGTGGCGGGTGTAGCCACGCTGGATGCTGACTTCGCGCATCTGCTCGGGAAGGCGGCCACTGGGGCGGGCGACGGTCATGCTGCAATCCGGTAAAAAGGGCCGGCTAGGGTACCATTCGCGTCCCGCAGCCCCGGACAACCCGATGATCCGCAGCATGACCGCCTACGCCACCGCCGAGCGTGCCACCGACGGCGGAACCCTGGCCTGCGAACTGCGTGCGGTCAACCATCGCTTCCTCGAGCTGGGCCTGCGCCTGCCAGAGGAACTGCGGGTTCTGGAGCCGGCATTGCGCGAACGCATCTCGGCGCGGATCTCGCGCGGCAAGCTCGATTTCCAGTTGCGGCTGCGTTCGCCGGAGGGAGAGGGCGCGATCCAGGTCAACCAGGACCTGGTCCGGCAGCTGGCCGCCGTCGCCCTGGAGCTGGATGCGCATTTCCCGCAACTGCGCGCCGAATTCGTCGACCTGCTGCAGTATCCGGGCGTGCTGCAGACCCGGGCGGTCGATGCGGATGCCCTGCAGGAACAGGCCCTGGCGCTGCTCGACACCCTGCTCGACCAGTTCGTCGCCGCGCGCGAGCGCGAGGGCGGCAAGCTGGCGCAGGCGATCAGCGAGCGGGTCGACGCGCTGGCCGCCCGCGCGACCGAGGTGCGCGAACTGATCCCGCTGATCCGCGCGGGCCAGCGCCTGAAGCTGGAAACGCGACTGGCCGACCTGGCCCATCCGGCCGAGCCCGGTCGCATCGAGCAGGAGCTGGTGCTGTGGCTGCAGAAGCTGGACGTGGACGAGGAGCTGGACCGCCTGGACAGCCACATCAAGGAGATCCGGCGGGTGCTCAGGCAGGCCGAGCCGGTCGGGCGGCGCCTGGATTTCCTGCTGCAGGAATTCAACCGCGAGGCCAACACCCTGGGGTCTAAGTCGGTCGACGTGCCACTACAACTTCGTCACCGCCGACGAGTTCCGGCGGATGATCGATGCCGGGGACTTCTTCGAATACGCCAGCGTGCATGGCGACTGGAAGGGCACCGCGCGGCAGTCGGTCGAGCCGCAGCTGAGTTCAGGCAAGGACGTGCTGCTGGAGATCGACTGGCAGGGCGCCCGCCAGGTGCGCGAGAAAGTACCCAATGCGGTCAGCGTGTTCATCCTGCCGCCGTCGCGCCGGGCGCTGGAGGAGCGGATGCGCAACCGCGGCCAGGACAGCGAACTGGTCATCGGCCAGCGCCTGGCGGCCGCGCGCGAGGAAATGTCCCACTACGGCGAGTTCGACTATGTGATCGTCAATGAGGTGTTCGAGACCGCGGTGGAGGAGATGTGCTCGATCTTCACCGCCAGCCGGTTGCGCCGCGAGGCCCAGGTCGCCCGCCACTACAGCCTGATTTCAGCCCTGCTGGCCGAGGGCCAGGACGCGTAGGAGCGACGCAAACCGCGAGACCCGGACGTTGGTGATCCTGCAAGTGATTGATTGAAAAGGCAGTTATTGTTGAAAAGCTTGCGCCGGAGGGGGCCGCTGCCCTACAATCCGCGACCCCTCATTATTCATTCGCGCGACCCCAGGTCGCCGGGAGCCCGCATGGCCCGCATCACCGTAGAAGATTGCCTGGAAGTCGTCGACAACCGTTTCGAGCTGGTCATGATGGCCGCCAAGCGCGCCCGCCAGCTGGCCAACGGGGTCGAATCGACCATCGACAACAGCGAAAGCGGCGACAAGCCGACGGTGCTGGCTTTGCGCGAGATCGCGGCGCGCAAGATCGACAACGAACTGATCGACCGGGTCGAGAAGGCCGAGCGTGAGCGCGCCGAGCGCGAGGCGCTGGAATGGGCCGCCGCCGAAGTGGTCGCCGACGATGACCTGTCCAAGGGCGACGACTGAACGACCCCCGGCCTCCAGCCGACCATAAGACAGCCCGCTTTCGCGGGCTGTTTCTTTTTGCGGATCCGATGCCGCTGCCGGTGATGGCACCGGTCCGGTCGCGGGCCTGCATGGGCTGGCGGCAAAAAACCGGCGCGCTGGCCGGAATGCACTGGTTTGCCGTAATCAGGCTGCTGGCATAGGCTTGCCGGATGAGCTCCCGACGTTCCGCCAAGGCTGCTACGGTTGCCGCGCCCCCCGACGACGGCGTGCCCGGATACGTACGCGAGCTGGAACATGCGGCCGCCTATCTTCCGGCCGAACAACTGCCGTTGCTGCGCCGGGCCTGGGAAGTCGGCGCCGCCGCCCACGAGGGCCAGACCCGCAAGTCGGGCGAGCCTTACATCACCCATCCGGTGGCGGTGGCCAAGGTCCTGGCCGAGCTGGGGCTGGATGTCGAGACCCTGATCGCGGCGATCCTGCACGACACCATCGAGGACACCCCGCTCACCCAGGACGAGATCACCGCCGAGTTCGGCGAATCGGTGGCCGAGCTGGTCGACGGCGTCACCAAGCTGGACAAGCTGCACTTCCGCGACCGCCAGGAGGCCGCGGCCGAGAGTTTCCGCAAGATGCTGCTGGCCATGTCGCGCGACCTTCGCGTGATCATGATCAAGCTCGCCGACCGCCTGCACAACATGCGCACCCTGGGTGCGCAGGGCGCCGAGGCGCGCAAGCGCATCGCCAAGGAAACCCTGGACATCTACGCCCCGATCGCGCAGCGGCTGGGCATGAGCCTGGTCAAGTCCGAGCTGCAGGATCTGGGCTTCCGCGCGATGTACCCGTGGCGCCACGCCATCGTCGACAAGCACATCCGCAGCCAGCCGGTGGTGCGGCGCGAGGCGATGGCCCAGATCGAGGCGCACCTGTCGCAGAGCCTTACCAATTCATCGCCATCCCCAAGGCCAACGGCTACCAGTCCCTGCACACCGTGCTGTTCGGCCCGTACGGGTCGCCGATCGAGGTCCAGATCAGGACCAACGAAATGGACCTGATCGCCGAACGCGGCATCGCCGCGCACTGGACCTACAAGTACGGCGCGCAGACCCCCAACAGCGCGCAGAGCCGCGCCCACGCCTGGATCATCGAGCTGATCGAGAACCAGCGCGCCGCCGGCTCCTCGCTGGAATTCCTCGACAACGTGAAGGTCGACCTGTTCCCGGACGAGGTCTACCTGTTCACGCCCAAGGGCAAGATCCTGTCGCTGCCGCGCAACTCGACCGCGCTGGATTTCGCCTACGCCGTGCACACCGACGTGGGCAACCAGGCGGTGGCCTCGCGCGTGGACCGCAAGCTGGTGCCGCTGCGGACCAAGCTGGCCAGCGGCCAGAGCGTGGAAATAATCACTGCCAAGTCGGCTGCGCCCAAGCCGCAGTGGCTGGAATTCGTGGTCACCAGCAAGGCCCGCACCGCGATCCGCCACCAGCTCAAGCAGCTGGTCCACGAGGACGCGGTGCAACTGGGCCACCGCATGCTCGATCGCGCGCTGGAAGCCCTCGGCAGCTCCCTGGAAAGATTGCCGCAGCAGCGCCTGGACGCGTTCCTTGCCGAACACCGCTATCCGCGCCTGGAGGCGTTCCTAGCCGACGTGGCGCTCGGCAACTGGATGCCAAGCCAGGCCGCGCAGGCACTGACCGCGTATGCGGAACTGCGCGGCGGCGGCCACTCCAAGCATTCGCAGGAGAAGATCCTGATCAACGGCACCGAGCGTGGCGTGGTCAGCTTCGCCAATTGCTGCCAGCCGATCCCGGGCGACGAGATCATGGGCTACCACACCGCCGGCAAGGGCATCGTGGTGCACCGCATGGATTGCCCCAACGTGGTGGAGTTCCGCAAGTCGCCGGAGCGCTGGGTGCCGATCGGCTGGGACGCCAACGTCACCGGCGACTACGATGCCTCGCTGCTGATCGATGTCGAGAACCGCCCGGGCGTGCTGGCCCAGGTCGCCGCGGCGGTGGCCCAGGGCAAGTCCAACATCGACCGGGTGGAATACCTGGAGCGCGACATCAACGCGGCGGTGCTGCGCTTCTCCATCCAGGTGCGCGACCGCAACCACCTGGCCGAAGTGATGCGGCGCATGCGTCGCCTGTCGGTGGTGCACGGGGTCAGGCGGCAATAGCCGGGGGCGGGGCCTGGAATCCGGCTCCGCTAGAATGGCGGCATTCTTCCTTACCCAGGGCATCGACATGAGCCGCCAGATCATCCACACCGAACAGGCCCCCGCCGCCATCGGCCCGTACTCGCAGGCTGTCCGCGCCGGAGACACCGTGTATTTCTCGGGACAGATCCCGCTGGACCCGGCGACCGGCGAGATCGTCCCGGG
>SEHC01000099.1 GCA_004173415.1 Lysobacteraceae bacterium | reverse complement strand
ACTGCGCACATGGCCGAAGCGATCCCCACTCGCCGCCTGCCACCACCGCCGTTGCTGGACGATGCGTGCGCATTGTTCGTGGACGTGGATGGCACCCTGCTCGAATTCGAGGTCCACCCGGATCTCGTCGGTTTGCCTACGGGTGCGCTGGAGATAATCGGGCGCCTCAGCGACCGGCTGGGCGGGGCCCTGGCCCTGGTCAGTGGCAGGCCCCTGGCGGAACTGGATCGCCTCTTCGCTCCGCGGCAGTTTCCTGCCGCCGGCCTGCACGGCCAGGAGTTCCGTGGCGTACCCGCGGCGCAGCCGATACGAACCGGCGATGCGCTCACCGCACTCCGGCGCGAAGCGGCGCTGCTGGCCGAGCGCCACCCGGGCGTGCTGGTCGAGGACAAGGGCGCGAACCTCGCCCTGCACTGGAGAGCAGCGCCTCACTGGGCTGCCCCGGTCGCGGCGCTGGCCGAAGCGCACCTGCCCCTGCTGCCCGGCTACCGGCTGCAACCCGGCGACCATGTGCTCGAACTGGTGCCGGCGGACGTGGACAAGGGACGCGCGGTCCACGCGCTGATGTCCGAGGCCCCTTTCCAGGGGCGAGTGCCGGTGTTCGTCGGCGATGACCTGACCGACGAATTCGGATTCGCCGCCGCCAATGCCACTGGCGGCTGGAGCGTGCAGGTCGGAACCCGCGAGCCTACCCAGGCGCAGTACCGGCTGGACCGGCCGGCAGCCGTGCATGCGTGGCTGCTCCGCAGCGCATCGGCACCCACCACGACAAGGGAAAACGCATGACCACCGCCAACCTCGACCTGGGTGTCATCGGCAATGGCAGCTTCGGCGCGCTGCTGGATGCGCAGGCGCGGGTGGTTTGGAGCTGCCTGCCCGCTTTCGACGGCGACCCGGCGTTCTGCGCACTGCTGTCGCCGCGCGACCATGACGCGGGCGACTACGCCATCGCACTGGAAGACTTCTCGCACAGCGAGCAGGCCTACCTGCACAACACCGCGATCCTGCGCACGGTGCTGCACGACCGACAGGGTGGAGCGGTCGAGATCCTCGACTTCGCTCCGCGCTGGCGAGAGCACGAACGCTTCTACCGCCCGGTGATGCTGACCCGGCGGGTCACTCCACTGGCCGGCACCCCACGCATCCGGGTGCGGGTGCGGCCACTGGCCGATTGGGGCGCGCGCCGGCCGGAGACGACCTGGGGGAGCAACCACATCCGCTGGATGCTGCCGGACTTCACCCTGCGCCTGACCACCGACGTGCCGGTGCGCTTCGTGCGCGAGGAGACCGCGTTCGTGCTCGCCCACCCGGTACACCTGGTCCTGGGCGCCGACGAGCGCCTGGCGGAAGGACTGGCCGGATTCGTGCGCGAGGCGCTCGAGCGTACCGCCGGCTACTGGCGCGAATGGGTACGTTACCTCTCGATACCGCTGGAGTGGCAGGAAGCGGTGATCCGCAGCGCCATCACCCTGAAGCTGTGCCAGTACGAGGACAGCGGCGCGATCATCGCGGCGATGACCACTTCGATCCCGGAGGCCCCCGATACCCCGCGCAACTGGGACTACCGCTACTGCTGGCTGCGCGATGCCGCCTTCGTCGTACGCGCGCTGAACCGCTTGGGCGCTACCCGCAGCATGGAGGAGTTCCTGCGCTACATCTTCAACATCGCCAGCAGCGACGGCAGCCTGCAACCGCTGTACGGGATCAATTTCGAAGAGCAGCTACACGAGCATGAAGTGGAAAGCCTGTCCGGCTACCGGGGCATGGGCCCGGTACGCCGCGGCAACCTGGCCTGGGTGCAGAAGCAACATGACGTGTACGGAAGCGTGGTCCTGGCGTCGACGCAGTTGTTCTTCGACCAGCGGCTGGCCGACCCCGGCGATGCGCAGGCGTTCGCTCGGCTCGAGCCGCTGGGAGACCGCGCCTTCGTCTTGCACGACGTGCCCGATGCCGGCCTCTGGGAATTCCGCGGGCGCGCCGAGGTGCATACCTACACCAGCGTGATGTGCTGGGCCGCCTGCGACCGGCTGGCCAGGATCGCGGCAAGGCTGGGGCTGGCGCCGCGCCACGATCATTGGCGCGGACGGGCGGCGACGATCCAGACACGGATCCTGGAGCAGGCCTGGAACCCGGCGCGCGGGCACTTCACCGACACCTTCGGCGGCGAGCGCCTGGACGCCTCGTTGCTGCTGTTGGCCGACGTGGGTTTCGTGGAGGCCGAAGACCCGCGTTTCATCGCCACGGTGGAGGCGATCGGCCGTGAGTTGAAGCGCGGCGACGCGCTGTTCCGGTACGTGGCACCCGACGATTTCGGATCGCCCGAAACCAGCTTCACGATCTGCACGTTCTGGTACATCGATGCGCTGGCGGCGATAGGTCGCAAGGATGAGGCACGGGAGCTGTTCGAGAGGATCCTGGCGCGGCGCAATCCCCTTGGCCTGCTGTCCGAGGACCTGGCTTTCGAGACGGGTGAAGCCTGGGGCAACTTCCCGCAGACCTATTCCCACGTGGGCCTGATCATCGCGGCGATGCGCCTGTCACGGCCCTGGAGGGACGCCTCATGAGCCGGCTGGTAGTGGTCTCCAACCGCGTGGCCGTGCCCGGGGAGAGCCGGGCCGGCGGCCTCGCGGTCGGCCTGCTGGCCGCGCTGAAGGAACGCGGTGGACTCTGGTTCGGCTGGAGCGGCAAGGTCACCCGCGAACCCAGCGGCACCCTGCACGAGCAGGTCGAAGGCGACATCCGCTTCGTCACCATGGACCTGGACCGCCGCGACAACGACGACTACTACAACGGTTTCGCGAACCGCACCCTGTGGCCCCTGCTGCATTTCCGCCTGGACCTGGTCGACTACGACCGCGACAAACGCGAGGGCTACCGGCGGGTCAATGCGCTGTTCGCGGAGAAACTGGCGCCTTTGTTGCGCGACAGCGACACCGTGTGGATCCACGATTACCACCTGATGCCATTGGCCTCGATGCTGCGCGAGCGCGGGATCGGCTGCCGGATCGGCTTCTTCCTGCACGTGCCGATGCCTTCGGCCGACCTGGTCCAGGCGCTGCCCGAGCACCAGCGCCTGATGTCCAGCCTGTATGCCTATGACCTGGTCGGTTTCCAGACCCGGCGCGACGTCGAGCGGTTCCTGTCCTACGTGCGCCTGTACGGCGACGGCAAGGTGCTGGGCGAGGATGAACTGGAAGCGCCCGACGGGCGCCGCCTCCGCGCAGGCGCGTTCCCCATCGGCATCGATACGGCAATGATCGCGCAGCAGGCGCGCGACGCGGTGGGCAAGCCCGCCGTGCGCGCCTTGCGCAAGAGCCTGCAACCCAGGCAGCTGGCAATCGGCGTGGACCGGTTGGATTACTCCAAGGGGTTGCCCGAGCGCTTCCATGGATTCGAGCGCTACCTGCAGCGGCATCCAGACCAGAAGGGCATGCTGACCTACCTGCAGATCGCGCCGGTATCCCGCGGCGAAGTGTCCGAGTACAAGTTGCTGCGCAACCAGCTGGAACAGATTGCCGGCCACATCAACGGCAACCATGCCCAGCCGGACTGGACGCCGCTGCGCTACGTCAACAAGAACTTCCCCCATGCGACGCTGACCGGCTTCTACCGCGCGGCACGCATCGGCCTGGTCACGCCGCTGCGCGACGGCATGAACCTGGTGGCCAAGGAGTTCGTGGCCGCCCAAGACGACAACGACCCCGGTGTCCTGGTGCTGTCGATCCTGGCTGGCGCGGCCATCGAGATGAAGGAGGCGCTGATCGTCAATCCACACGATCTCGATGGCGTGGCCGACGCCATCGCTGCCGCCTCCACGATGCCGCGCACCGAACGCATCGACCGCTGGCGCGCGCTGATGGACAAGTTGCAGGACAACGACATCGGTGCTTGGCGCATGCGTTACCTGACGGCGCTGGACGCGCCCGCATAGCGGCCCGCTTCCACGCTCCGCGTGCGCAGTAGCGCATCGCGGCTGAATCACTGCATCACCACCATGAACTCGAAGGCTGGTGATCGCGCATCATGAAGCGGGGATGAAAAAAGCAGTTTCCGCATGCCGCGCGTGCCGGTTTGTGTTCATGCGCCGATGGCTACGGTGTCTCCCGCCCACTCCCCGGGCCATCCAAGAATTACATGAGGAGAACCACATGACTTCACTTCGTCCCTTGACCCTTGCCCTGATCACGAGCCTGGCATTTTCGCCGGCGGCTTTCGCCCAGGATTCCGATTCCAGCACCGACACCGCGTCGGGCAAGCGCATCGCCATCGTCGGCGGCGGCGCGATCCTTGAACCGAGTTCCGACCCGGCCCCGGGCCTGGACATCGATGGCGGCACCGCACCGACCCTGAGCGCCAGCTGGTACGTCAATGACAACGTGGCCATCGAACTGTGGGGCGCGGCGGACAAGTTCAACCATCGCGTGCGCGGTCCGGCCGGCAAGATCGGCACGGTCGAGCAGCAGCCCATCGCCCTCAGCGGCCAGTACCACTTCGGTGCCGCCGACAACACCTTCCGTCCGTTCCTGGGCCTGGGTTACTACGAATCCAACTTCAGCAATGAAGACATTTCCGGCGGCGGCCCGCACGTGGGCCTGGAAACGGCCAAGGGCGCGATCGCCACGGCCGGCCTGGACATGAACATCAACAGCCGCTGGTTCGCGCGCACCGACGTCCGTTACATGAAGGGCGACTCGGAAGTTAACGTGGCCGGCGAACCCACCGGCACCGAGCTCAGCATCGATCCGTGGACCGTGGGCATCGGCATCGGCGCGCGCTTCTGATCGAAGCCGGCGACTTGACCGCTGAGGCGGGTCCGGAAACGGACCCGTCTTTTTTTGTGATGCGTTGCCGATTATTCCCTGCTTGTCACCTGTCCTTAGCGCCAGCGCCGCTAGCGTGGCCGCCTGGATTCGACCCCACCCCACAAGGAAGCATCCGTCATGCCCACCGTCCGCCTGCGCATCACCGGCAACGAATACGCCAACTCCGAGATCATGCATGCGCTGGAAGCCATCGAAGGCATCGAACGGGTCGAGGAGATCGCCGACCTGATGCCGCACATGGACGACGAGGATTCCAGCTCCGCCGGGCTGCCGGACGATGCCTCGCCGGGCGTGCATGACATCGAGATCGAAGCGCCGAACGACGAAGCGGTGCGTCGCATCCACGCCCTGATCGAAGTGATGGCCGAACGCACCGAGACCGCGATCGAGATCGTCGAGGACTTCTAGCCCAGGCGGGGCGGCAGCCTGCGGCGCAATCCCCAGGCGTAGGCCAGGTAATGGCCCAGCAGGATCCCGGCCACCGCAAACAGGCTGGCGTGCTCGAACGCAGGCAGCATCGACAGCGCCTCGCGGCCTTGCCAGTAGCGCCAGGTCTCGACCACGCCCATGGCCAGCCGCGCAGCCACCAACAGCACCAGGGCCAGGGAAAGCCACGCATTGGGCGTGTAGAACAACCCCTGCGGCGTGTACTCGAAGCGGCTCAGCCACAGCCCGGCGGTGCCGGTGGCCAGGCCCGTCGCCAGGCCGCCGAAGGCGTAGGTGGTGGCGTTGGGCCACCACAGCCCGGCCACCCCCATGCTCAGCAGGAACAGCAGGGCCGAGGCCAGCAGCAGCCACGCATTCAGGCGCACCAGCCACGGCAACGCACGCCGCCGCGCCTTGCCCATGCGATAGCGCTGCCACAGCGACAGCGGCAGCAGCAACAGCCACAGGGCAAGCAATGCCAGGACCAGCAACGGGACGATGAGCAGCGGCATCACGGATGCTCGGCTTCGGCATGCACCTTTTCGCGACGCAGCAGGTACAGGCCGCTGGCCACGATGATGCCCGCGCCGATCCAGGTCACTCCATCGGGCAGCACCTGCCACAAGGCCAGGTCCAGGCCCACGCCCCAGAGCAGCGCGCTGTACTCCAGCGGGGCGATCAACGAGGCCTCGCCCCGGCGGAACGCCTCGGTCAGCGCGACCTGGGCGAGCGAGCCGGACACGCCGACGCCCGCGATCACCCAGAGGTCGCTGCCCTGCAGCGGCATCCAGTCCGGCGCCGCCAGCAGTCCCGCGCCCGCCGACAGCAGGACCAGGAACCACAGCACCATCGCCTGGCTGCTATCGCGCTGGGCCAGCATGCGCACGGTGATCGCGCTGGCCGCGTAGCAGACCGCGGCCACCAGCACCGCCAGGCCGGCCACGGTTGCCACGCCCTCGCCGGTCGGCCGCAGCACCACCAGCACCCCGACCAGCCCCACCACGATCGCGGTCCAGCGGCGTGGACCCACCCGCTCGCCGAGGAACGGAACGGCCATGGCGGTGACCAGCATCGGCGCCACGAAGGTGATCGCATAGGCGGTGGAAAGCGGCATGCTGCGCAGGCCATAGACGAAACAGACCATCATGCCGATGCCCAGTGCCCCGCGCAGGAGATGCAAGGGCCAATGCACCCGCAACAGCGAGGCGCCGGTGGAGGTGAGCAACACCCACCCCAGCACCATCGGCAGCGAGGCGAGGCCGCGCAGGGTCGCCACCTGCAAGGGCGGGTAGTGCGGCGCCAGCAGCTTCAGGCCGGCGTCCATCAGCGCGAACAGGGCCACCGCCGTGAGCATCAGCAAGACAGCCGGCAGGTGAGAGGCGCGTGGGGTCATGCACCATTATCACCGGCCGCCGGCGTTTTCGTCGCGACTCAAGCTGCCGTTTCGCCGCGCGCCTGGTGGCCGGCTCGATGCACCGCAGGAACCCGCACGCCGTCCATCGACCCGCAGGCGGCGGCGCCGGCCGCCGCATTCGCCTAGAATTGCCGCGTTCTTTCCAAGGAGCTCCCCATGCCTTCCTTCGACATCGTCTCCGAAGTCAACACCCACGAACTCACCAACGCCGTGGACCAGGCCAATCGCGAACTCACCACCCGCTTCGACTTCAAGGGGGTGGACGCCAAGTTCGTCCTCGACGACAACGTCATCAGCCAGTCGGCGCCCAGCGACTTCCAGCTCAAGCAGATGGCCGACATCCTGCGCGCGCGCCTGATCGCGCGCGGCATCGACGTGCGCTG